>JADKZZ010000043.1 GCA_020848475.1 Chitinophagales bacterium
CTCCATTTCTGTAATTATGCAGATAATGTGTCAAAACGGCTTTTTCTTCAATTTCTTCAACAAGCCTTATTTGATAGCTTTTACTATCAAATTCATTTATACTTATTGTTTGTTTTAAACTCATTTATTGTCTGTCAAAAATTAGGTGGAAAGATACAAAAAAAATAGTTAATTTTCTTTATAACTATTGTCCTATATGCGGTTCGGTGGCATTACTTGTAACTCCATAATACACGCTGAATTCAAATATCGAACATAACAATAATTTTTAGATATCCATTAATTTAATTAAAAAACCGTTTACTTATCTTCCAAAAATCTCAGATTCCATAATTTTTCTGCACGGCTACCGATAAACCAAAAAAGGAATGCCAGCACCAAAAAGAAAACTGATTTATGTAGTGGTTCCCAAAAATATTCGAAGTAGCGCGTTAATAAATTAATGATAAAAAATAGCAAGGAAATATTTCCCAAAATTAAATCATTCCGTTTTAATCCGACATACATTCCCAGTGATGCAAAGAAGAAAAACAAAATTCCTACATAAAGAAAGGTAATTTGGTTAACTTGCTCCCATCGTTCATATCTTGTGTAATTACCAAATATCGTTAGCATCCACATTGCTATGAAAAGGAATAATAATGAAGTAATATAATGCACTTTAAGAAATGGTTTGAACATTTCCCGTTTCATTAAATAATTTTTTGCCAATAGCAATAATAAACTAAACGGTATAAAACGCATCGGATAATTCATGCCTAAGAATTTTTCTTCTTTATTTTCCAAAAACGAGCTGCATACAACAAATGCAATAGCCAGCATCAATAATGCTAAAATCCACAATGCATTGGATTGAAATCGAATAGACAAGAAAACATATAACATACATGCGAGCAAGAAAACAATGGATACATTATGGAGTATTGGTTCCCATGTTTTTGCCCAATAGGCAAATGCTGTTATGCTTATAAATGTAGCGACAAGCATGAAACTATTATTTTCTATCACTTTATCAGGTTGAAGCATTTTTCTTCTATTGGCAAACCAAAAAGCAAACGCAGCAAACACAGACAATATCATGCTAATGCCTGCATCGCTAATTTCCATTATTTTGCGAATCAATTCTTGCAGTAAATTATCTGCTAGCAATACGATAAGCGATAAAACGGCACAGACAACAGCGATAATAAAAGCATATAAGGTAACTTGTTTCCAATCAAACTGACGTACGACAATGGTTTGTTTTAATTTCGTCGCTTCCTCATCAGAAATTACCTGTTGTGTTTGCCACTCTGCTATCGTTTTATGTAATAGACGTGCTGTCTTTTTATTTACTTCCATAAAAATTTTATCAATATTACTGCAAATTATCAAAAAACAGTCCAATCATAAAAAAAATGGCAAAGCATTTGTTATGAATACATTAAGTAGTTTTTTTTTTAACTTGTACAAAAACTAATCTATAACTTTGTTCGTTCTTACAAATAAATATTGCGTGCAAAAAACTATACTATACCTATTTATTTCATGTATGACAATGCTTGGTTATGGTCAAATCACGCTAAAAGGCGTAGTAATTGATGCCAAAACTAAAGAGCCACTGCCGTATCTTAATTACTCCGTAGAATCTGGAATTGGTGGCACCACAGACGACAGTGGCCGATTTGAGTTTTTGGTCAATGCCAAAACAGACTCTGTCATTTTTTCGTATATCGGCTATAAAGATGAGGTTTTGAAAAAGCGTTTTTTCAAAAAAGATTCTATTATTGTGCGTATGCACTTGGAAAGTTTTATGCTGGAAGAATTTACGGTAAAAGCGAAACGCAATAAAATTCCTAAAGACACTGTCGCTATCCGATTATTTAGAAATGTTGTAAAACACAAAGACGAAAATCGACCAAAATCATTCGACTCTTATCAATTTGAAGAATATCAAAAAACCATAGCGTCACTGTACAACATCCGTGCAAAGATTACACAAAAGAAAATTTTCAAGCCATTCCGTTTTATATTAGAAAATCAAGATTCTACAGCTGATGGTGCACGTTTTATTCCTTTAATATTAAAAGAATCTATCACAGACCACTATTTTAATAAAGACCCAAAAAAGAATAAAAGTGTTGTAAAAGCCAGCAAGATATCTGGCATTGAACAATTGCGTTTTTCCGAATTATTAGATATTGCTTTTGATGAAATTGATGTGTACGACAAGCAAGCTATGGTGAACGAAAAAGCGTTTGTGCTTCCTTTCGCAGATGGCGCATTGGCTTTGTATAATTACTATTTAATTGACAGTGTGAAAATCGCAGACACGATTAAACCTATTGACACAAGCAGATTTATCTACAACAAAAAAACAAACTATTTTAAAAAGGCAGTTTACGACACCAGCATCACGAAGCAAATAATCGTTGATACCATTCAACAAACTGCATTAAAGAGCGACTCCTTACAAACTGACAGCATTCAATATACTTATATCATCAACATCGACAGTTCTTATGTAACTGATAGCTTTATTACTACTGACACGATTGTGGTTCGAGATAGTATATGGTATTATAATTTAGCATTTGTGCCAAAAGCTAAAGGCGATTTAGTATTTAATGGAAAGGCAACGATTCAAGATTCGACATTTGCCATTACTAAAATTGAACTTGGCATAGACAGGCGCTCCAACATCAACTTTATCAACGATTTTTCATTAAAACAGCGATTTAGCAACACCGGAAAAGGCTGGTTTAAAACGGAAGAATCGCGCAGCACCAACATTGCTATTATGAAAAGCAAAAAGGCAAAAAGCGTGCGTATTGCTCGTTATTTGCATCGTGATAATCTCATTGTCAACGAGCCTATTGCCGACAGTATTTTAAAGCAAGAGAACACTATTTTCTTAAAAAATTATCGAAGAAAAACAGACTCTTTTTGGGTGGCCAGCAGACACGACACGCTCACCGTTCCAGAAAGTAAAGTATATTTTTTAATCGACTCTTTAAAACGAACAAGATTCTACAAAGCCATGTCTGGCGTTGGCAGTTTCTTTGCGAGTGGTTACTACAAAACCAAGACCTTAGAATACGGCAACTTGTATCAAATGGTGACGTGGAACGACTTAGAAGGTGTACGTTTGCGTGCCAACTTAAGAAATAATTGGCGTATTGGCAAATGGGTCAACTGGAGTATTTATGGCGCATACGGCATTAAAGACAAGCGTTTCAAGTATGGTGCCTCTTTAAGCGTAAATTTGCCTGACAAAAAAAATAAGAAACACAGTATCGCTATTTCTTTTAGAGACGACTATCAGCGTTTTACTTTAAATAGTGATGGCTTAAGCTACGATTTTATTTATATGTCAGCATTCAGACGGAAAGCAATTGCAGATTTAGTGTACCTGAAAGATGCAAAATTGACATATACACGTGAATGGTTTCCTAGTTTTACTACAAAATTAGAATTCAATTATAAAATCTATCAAACCATTCCTGGCAAAATTGAATTTATAAAAACAGATGCTTTTAACGTAAAAGACACCATAAAAAAATTCAATATTTTTTCGCCAAGTATAAACATCGTTTATACGCCTGGCGCTAAATTCTTACAAGGAGGCGACCGCATTCGTTTCCTAAAAGGCAAATTGCCGCGATTTAATTTTACTTATTCCTTCAGCAACAAAAAGCTAGGCAGTCATTTTAATTTTCATAAAATGGAATTAATTGTCGATGAACGTTTGCCATCGCCAATTGGTCATACAATATTTAAACTAATAGGCACCAAACTATTTGGCTCGGCGCCTTATCCTTTACTACATATACACGCCGGCAATCAGTCGTTTATGTATAATGAAGAAAGATTTACCAATATGCTGGAAACAGAATTTATTGCAGACCAACAATTAACATTAATGATAGAGCACCATTTTGATGGATTTTTCTTTAATAAAATTCCAGGCTGGCGCAAATTAGGCTTGCGAGAAGTATTTACCACCAAAATGGCTGTTTCAAGTCTTGACCCAAAAAGAGTATCGTTTTCTGATTTACCTGCCAATATGAAAGGTATCAATGGTTTTTATGCTGAGGTTGGATTTGCGATTGAAAATATCTTAAAAGTTGTCCGTTTTGATTTTAGTTGGCGATTAACACAATTAAATGAGCCGAATATTAAAAAATTCAGATGGGCAGTCAGCTTCTCGCCAAGTTTTTAACAGCTAAATCATTTGCAAGTTCTTTTAAAAACCACTATTTTTGCACTTCAATTTTTGACACATGGATTTCGGAAAATTATATGTTAAGTATCGCTTTTATGCAGCAATACTTTTAATTATCATAGGCATTTTATTACATATTTTTGTACACAAATGTTGGCAATGGTCTATCCTTTTTTACATCACCGGCGTTTCCTTTATTTTGTTCGATATTTTTATTGGACCAATGCGCTACTTGCAAAAGAAAATTGAAGCTGGCGACATCGAAGGTGCAAAAGAAGTAATGAGCTGGATAAAATTTCCTAATTTATTAATCAAACCAGTACGTCAAGGCTATTACATGTTGCAATC
>JADKZZ010000044.1 GCA_020848475.1 Chitinophagales bacterium
AAATTACATTTTGCAATACTCAGTCTGCTATTGGTAATTGGTGCATTTATACTTCGAACATTAGATGTAAAAAAACTGGTGTGCAATCCTACTTCTATTTATCAAGCACATGCGTTATGGCATATGTTTACAGGCATGAGTGCATTTTTATTATATTGGTTTTACCGAAGCGAGCAGGCCTAATTATTTACAATTTCCACCATCTTTTATGCGCTGATAAAATTTTTCGTATTGTGGTAAAATCACAGAAATATCAAACTTCTGCGCTTGTGCGAGTGCATTCTTTTTAAATTGTAATAACATACTTTCATCTTGCAAAATCGACAAGGTTTTATCTGCCATACCTTGTATATCACCTACATTTAGCAAAAATCCTGTTTCGCCATCTATATTTACCTCTGGTATTCCACCTGCATTACTTGAAACTACGGGCACTTCGCAAGCCATTGCTTCTAATGCAGCCAAGCCAAAACTCTCACTTTCAGACGGCAATAAAAACACATCAGCAATAGCCAATAATTCTTCTACGGCTTCTTGCTTACCTAAGAAACGTACATCCATGACTGTACATAAATTACGTGCTAATGTTTCTGCATATTGGCGCTCTGGGCCATCGCCAATCATTAATAATTTAGCTGGTATCTGTTTGGATACTTTACAAAAAACATGAATGACATCTTCCACTCGTTTTACTTTTCTAAAGTTAGAAGTGTGTACAATAATTTTTTCGCCATTCGGTGCAATTGCTTTTTTGAAATGCTCCTTATTTGTTTTTTTAAAACGAGAAAAGTCGATGAAATTAGGAATTACTTCAATCTCATTCTTGATATCAAAATGGGAAAATGTATCTTGACGCAAGCTTTCAGAAACCGCAGTAACGCCACAAGATTGATTAATCGAATAGGTGACCACAGGCTCGTACGTAGCATCACGACCTACTAAAGTAATATCTGTGCCGTGCAATGTAGTAATCACGGGCACATTCATGCCTTTCTGCAATAAAATTTGTCGTGCCATATAGGCTGCTGATGCATGCGGAATTGCATAATGCACATGAAAAATATCCAATTTTGCATTTATGGCAACATCGACTAGCTTGCTGGCTAATGCTGTTTCGTACGGAGCATAATCAAACAAAGGATAATCATTCAGGCGAACTTCGTGATAAAAAATATTTTCGTAAAAAGTATCCAACAATCGTGCAGGCTCTTTATACGTAATAAAATGTATGTTGTGGCCTTTCATCGCTAGGCCTTTTCCGAGCTCGGTTGCCACCACGCCACTGCCACCAAATGTTGGATAGCAAACAATTCCTATATTCATAGTGATGCAAATGTAGTAATGTAATAATGAAATTTGGGAATAATAGTTCAATTATTATCCAAAAAACAAAGCAAAGATATTGCAGGATTCACAAAATAAACACTTTATACACTTCGTTCAAGTGTACTCTATGATTACAAAACAACACTATTTTAATTGTTTATTCATCTTCAAACCACATTCTAAAAAAGAGATATAATTTCCTTTATCTTTAGAAAAATCGTAGGCAACTGGCTGGTTTAATAATTGTTCTTTTGTATTGATGATCACATAAAGTGGTTGTGAGTTGGTTTTAAAATGCTCTGCCTGAAATGCACTCCATTTCTGACCTACTGTTTTTACTTCCCGTTCTTTTCCTGTTGCAGTTGAAACAAACCATTCATTTTCTGGCAATGCTTTTCTATCATCTACATACAAAGAAATAATTACATACTCTTTTAAGCGCTCGATTACTTGCTCGTCCGTCCATACATTATCTTCTATCTTTCTGCAATTCACACAGCCAAAGCCTGTAAAATCAAGCAACACAGGCATGTCGTGTTTTTTTGCATAAGCTATGCCTTCGTCATAATCTTTGAAATGAACAAATTTAGTTTCGTTCTTAGTTTTAAAATTATAAGACGTTGGCGGAATAATGCCACTCAATAAGCCAACAGGTTGGTAGTTAATTAAGGCATAGATTAAATAAAATGCAAACAATAAAGTAGCAACGCCAAGTGATTTAACTATTGTGTTGTGTTTTGTTTTAAAGAAAATACCTAAGCAATAAAATGCCATTATCACAAAAATCAAAATCCAAATAATCATAAATGGTTCGAAGCGCAAGATATTCCAATTCATGGTCATATCGGCAGTTGATAAAAACTTAAAGGCAAGTGCTAATTCGATAAATCCTAGAATAACTTTTACTGTTGTGAGCCAGCCACCAGACTTTGGTAATGAATGTAACCATTGCGGAAACAAAGCAAACAAAGTGAATGGTAATGCCAATGCGATTCCAAAACCTAGCAAACCAAAGAAAAGCGATGAACCGCCCATTACTAAAAGTGTTCCAATAATTGGGCCTGTGCAAGAAAAAGATACTAAAGCCAGTGTAAACGCCATAAAGAATACACCTAAATATCCGCCTTTGCCAGAAAGACTATCTGTTTTATTTGCCCATGAAGATGGTAAAGTTATTTCGAACAAACCGAAGAAAGACAAAGCGAAAATGATAAAAACGACAAAGAACAACAAGTTAAACCACACATTCGTGGACATAGCATTGAGTGCATCTGAGCCAAAAACACTCGTGATGATTAAACCTAATGACACATAAATAATAATAATAGAAAATCCAAACACCAATGCTTTTGAAATTCCCGTTTTTTGTTCTTTTCCACCTTTTGTAAAGAAGCTAACGGTTAGTGGTACCATTGGAAACACGCAAGGCGTAAGCAAGGCTAATAATCCACCTATAAAGCCTGCTATAAAAATCCATAGCCAGCTTTTTGTCGTTGTTTGCGCATCTGCACTGCATGCATTCTTTGCAGTTGAAAAATCAAATTTTGTAGATGCAGGAACTGTCGATACTATTGCATTTGTTGTTGTATCGCCTGTTTTTGCTTGTGATAATGTATCTTGTTTTTTTACAGCTACTGTTGTTGCTGCTGTGCCATCAAATGAGATAGC
>JADKZZ010000045.1 GCA_020848475.1 Chitinophagales bacterium
AATTCAGGCATTAATGTAACTGCAAGTAATAATTACCTTAAATTCTATTTGTCATCTTTTGTACAAATGTATGGCGAAGCTTATGATGATTTGTACACCAAAGTGCAACAAGACTCCATAGCAAAATTACCTGCATATTGTGTTATTGATGTGCAAAGAAAAAATGGAGAACATATTGCACTTTACTTACACACAAAAAAGATAGACCAACGAACCAAAGAAAGATACGATGAAAAAGGTAATGAGTTGGAAATAGATGCTGAAAAGTATTATGGCTTTGTATCAGGCGAACCTGACATGATTTATGTGCAGCAATACAATTTTGGAAGAATAATCAAGCGCTTATCCGAAATAAAATTGATGCGATAAATAAACTTTGAATAAAATTTATTTGCCTACAAAAGGTACATCTGCTGCATCACCCCACAACTCTTCTACAGCATAAAACTCCCGCTTTTCACGTTGAAAAACATGTGCAACCACATCAATATAATCCAACAATACCCATTCTAGATTTTCAAAACCTTCTTTGTGCCAAGGTTTCTCGTCTAATATTTTTATAGTTTCTTCTTCAGCACTATTAGCAATTGCCTCAACTTGCTTGTCGCTTTCTGCATGGCTTATAACAAAAAAATCAGCACTGGCTCCTTTTACATTACGCATATCCAATATTTTTATGTTTTCTGCTTTTTTCTCGTACATGCCTTGCGCTATACACAATGCTAAAAACTTGGCATCTTCCATTGTTGTTGGCTTCGATGCTCTGGCAGGGCGCGAAACTTTAGTTTTAGTAGCGGATTTTGTTTTTTTTGTTTCTTTACTCAGCTTCTTTACTTCATTTTCTATATCAGCATCTGTTTTAGATGTTTTAGCAACTTTTTTTGAAGCTGTTTTTCCGGTTGATTTTACTGGAGTTTTTTTTGCTGGTGTTTTTGCCATTTTGGTTTAATAACTTTGAAGCAAAGGTAATGTTTTAATGGATATAAATTTATTTCATGCTCGGGAAGTTAAAATACTAAAATACTCACAGCTTACATCTACTAATGATTTGGCAAAAGAGCTTATACAAAATAAGAAAGCCGAAGAAGGAATGTTGATTTGGGCTGATGTGCAAACTGCCGGCAGAGGGCAATTGGATAGTAAGTGGGTAAGTAATAAAGAAGAAAATATATTATGCTCATTAATTTTATGTCCGGTGTTTTTAGAAATTGACAAACAACCATACTTAAATATGGCAATGGCTTTAGCTATTTGTAATGCAATTAAAAAATTTTCAAATGCAGCTAAAATAAAATGGCCTAATGATATTTGGATTGGAAATAAAAAAGTAGCGGGTATTTTAATTGAAAATATTTTGCAAGGAAATAAGTTAAAATATGTTGTAGTAGGTTTTGGAATTAATGTTAATCAATCAGAAGATTTACCTGAAAATGCTACATCTTTACGGTTACAAACAAATACTATAATTGATAGGCAAATACTTATACATGAAATTTTGAACCAAATAGAAAAATATTACGCAAAGCTATTTTTGAAAAAAATGGAATCATTGTTTTCAGAATACCATGCTAATTTATTTGGACTTGGCGAGTTTCGCAATTTTAAAACTGAATCAGAAACATTTACTGCTTTGGTAAAAGGTGTAAATGAGCAAGGAGAACTTTTGTTGGTAAAAGATGAATCCATGTTGAAATTTCAAATCAAACAAATTAAATGGCTATGAAAATATTAACCGTTGATATTGGAAACACGCATACTAAAACGGCAATTTTTGAAGACAACAAATTACTTTCAAATTGCATTGTTCACTCCATTGATGAGTTTGCTAAATACGTTTGCCAAAACAAGCCACAAGTTGCTTGTATATGTAGTGTTGGTGCTGATGTGTTTCAGCATCTTGAACTATTAAAGAGTGATAGCATTACAACATTTCACCTAACACATCAATTGCATTTACCTTTTCAAATTGATTATTCAACACCACACACTTTAGGAATGGATAGAGTAGCCGCAGTAGCCGGGGCATTACACTTTTTTCCTAACAAAAGCTGTTTAATTATTGATGCAGGTACATGTATTACGTATGATTTTATCGAAAATGGTATTACTTATCGTGGTGGGGCTATAGCTCCCGGATTAGAAATGCGCTTACAAGCCATGCATCAATTTACACAAAAATTGCCAAAACCGGATTTACATTGGCCTGAAAATTTTGAAGGAAAATCTACAAATACTTCTTTATTGAGTGGTGCATGTATAGGTATTTTGGATGAAATTGATGGAAAAATTGATAGGTATAAAAGCCGATACGGAGATGTAAAAGTATTGATTTGTGGAGGTAATGCAGAATTATTGTCTAAACACACAAAAAACAACATATTTGCAGAGCCCTTATTAGTTTTATTTGGGTTGAATAAAATAGCACAATTTCATGTTAATAAAAGCTAAGCGCTTACTTTATATCGGATTTATTTTAGTTTTCACAAGTGTGAATGCTCAAAATATTACAAAA
>JADKZZ010000046.1 GCA_020848475.1 Chitinophagales bacterium
AACATCTAATATTTTACGCGTCAAAGAAGAAAAATTTCCCATTTGCTCGTTGGCTATTTTTTTATCACCAATGGTATATAATTCTTGAATTGAATTTAAAGCATTAAAAATAAAATGCGGATTCATTTGTGATTTTAATGCTGCCAACTCACTATCTCTTTTCTCTAATTCTAATTCTTGTTGTTTTATTTTTAGTGCACTTAATTCCAATTCTTTTTTCTCTATATTATATTGAATTTGCAAGGCGTTCAGAATATTCATTTTATCACGTGTCAACATGGCATGCTTCATTTCATTGTATTTTTTTGACATTGCCAATGCTTGTTTATAATCTGCGATTTGCTCATTAAAATCAATTAATCTTCCACAAATAAACATCATTTGCTCCTCAGATTTTTTACGCTCGGCAGCCTTCAATGCTTTGTTTCCATAGCTGACCGCTTGTTGGAAATCATTAATTTTAGCATGATATTCAGCATATTTCAAGTTAATACTACTCGCCAAACTTTCGATTGCATGTTCTTCAATTAATGCATTCGATTTGTCAATGTAAGTTTTGGCAATTTCAATTTCATTCAATTGTAAGTAATTGCCACCTGTATTTACATATGAAATTGCTCGTCCAAAAATGTGATTTTCTTTTTCTACAATTTCCAATCCTTTTAAAGAATATTTCAATGCATTTTTATAATCTTTTAGATACACATACGCAGCATCAATATTTACATAAATTTGTGCGTGCCGAATACTCAAAGGCAATGTGGCAATTTCTTTTTCTATTTTTAAATATTGATCTAAAGCTTCTTGATATTGTTCTGTTCTGGTATAGATTAATGCCATATCTGCTTTAGACAAAATATGATGCTCAATGTGATTACTTTTTGACAATATTTTATCGGCAGCAATAAATTTTTCGAGCGCGAGCTCGTTCAAATTCACCATGTAATAATACACACCATAATTATTCAAAATCAATCCACGCTGTATGTTGTCTGGCGGAAAATATGACGATAACTCATCGGCTTGTTTGTTATATTGCAATGCCATTTCCACATCATATTGCATCAAATTGGCTGTTAATTTTATTAAAGTATCCAGCTTTTCTTCAAGCGTTAGCGACTCCTCATTGAGCTTCAATTTTAATTGTTCAATCAATTCCAAAATTCGATATTTTTATTAATACAATTTCTTTGTGTAACTTTAGCACGTGATAAACAAGCTCAAACATATCATTTTTTATTTCTATTTGCGCTTTAAAAATAAAAAATTGGCAGAACGACAGCCAATTTCTTTAAAAAATGCCCAGCATATTGGCATCATATTTCAAGCTGAAAATATACAGCAAAACGACAGTATTCTTGCATTTTCAAAAAAATTAAAAGAATTACATAAAGACGTACAATTATTAGGCTATATGCCAAAACGTGAATTTGGATTTCAGTATCCATTTCCTTTTATCAGCAACAAAGAAACTAGTTGGTATGGCAAACCTGGTGGTGGCACTTCGGGATTTTTCACACGTTCACCATTCGATTTGATGATTAATTTTTGTAGCGAAGATTGCTTGCCATTAGAATATATTTCTGCGGTTTCTGACGCAAAATTCAGAGTTGGTTTTAATAAGGAAATCAATAATGCTAACTATGATTTAATATTGATTTCAAACGAAAAACAAAATATTTCTAATTTAATTCAGAACTTAGAGAAATATTTGAGCTGAAGAGTGGATAGTGAGGTGTGTAATTATAAATAATTATAAAAATATTTATGTTGAATTTGAAAGGCGTTGGCGTAGCATTGGTTACACCATTTAATGAGCAAAAAGAAATTAACTTCGCTGAATTTGAAAAAGTAGTCAATTATGTAATTGAAGGTGGCGTTGATTATGTTGTCGTATTAGGTACAACTGGCGAATCTGTCACATTAAATAAGAAAGAAAAACAAGATTTAATCAATGCTTGTGTAAGCGCAACAAATAAGCGCGTGCCTGTAATTGCTGGTTTTGGTGGGAATGACACGCGTAGCACTATTGCTGATATTAATGGATTTGAATTAAATGGCGTTGATGGTATTTTGTCTGTGTCGCCTTATTACAACAAACCTACGCAAGAAGGCATCTACGAGCATTATAAAGCGATTGCAACAAATAGCAATCTACCAATAGTATTATATAATGTACCTGGCAGAACGGCATCAAATATACGTGCGACAACAACATTGACGCTTGCTCATGAATTCAAAAATATTATTGCTATAAAAGAAGCTAGCAATGATTGGCAACAAATTTTCTGGTTAGCCAGAGAAAAACCAGCAGACTTCTTATTAATCAGCGGTAATGATGATTTAATTGTACCACAAATTTCTATTGGTTATGATGGTGTTATTTCTGTTATAGCAAATGCACTTCCAAAACAATTTTCAGGCATGGTGCATCAAGCATTGAATGGTGATTTCACTGCTGCACGCAAGACTGTTTATGAACTGGACGAGCTCATCACCTATTTGTTTGAGCAAGGAAATCCTGCTGGTGTGAAAGCTGCTATGCAGCATCTTACTGTTTGCAACGACCATGTGCGATTGCCTTTGATGCCTATAAACACTGACTTACGCCAAAAAATTGGTAAAAAATTGGATAGCTTACTTAAGTGAGTTGCTACAAAAAAAAACTAAAACGTTAATTCAATATCATATTTAGCAGCGTTTATTTTTGCTGTTAAAATACTTGCTTGTTCTATTGTAAGATTGTATTCAAAACATAAGTAATCATTCACTTCTTCTAAAGAGTTAAACTCAATAGATGTCATATAATCTTCATAGAAAGATTGTATTTCTTGCCAAGAATTGAAGAATCTTTTTGACAACAGCAACTTAGCATTACTTAAAAATATAAGATTATATTTTTTCATTTAAAAAGATTAAAGCACAAACAACTTACGCCTCTTCACTTCTGATTTAAGTAGTTTTAATTCTCGACCCATTTGTCCGGCAACGCTTGTGTTTTCCTCTGCTCTACGAATTAAATAAGGTATCACATCTTTTACTGGGCCATAGGGCAAATATTTGTGCGTATTGTAGCCTGCTGCCGCCACATTAAAAGTAATATTATCACTCATACCATACAGCTGTGAGAAATGTATATGTGTATGATTATTTGCAAGTGATTTTTCTTGCATTAAATCAATTGCCAACTGTGTACTTAATTCATTATGTGTGGCAACGCAAATTGCGGTATGTTCTATATTTTCTATAGCATATCTAAGGCCATCATTATAATCAGCATCTGTATGCTCTTTGGAATTTTGAATAGGATTTTCGTAGTTTAATTGTGCTGCACGCGTCGCTTCTTTTTCCATGTAAGCACCACGAACTAATTTTACTGCATATATAAAACCATCAACTTTGGCACGTGCAACTTCCTGTTTTAAAAATGCCAATCTATCTTTTCGATAAAATTGAATTGTGTTATAAATAATAGGTTTTTCTTTGTTGAATTTTGCCATCAATTCATAAGTCAAATCATCTAATGGTTTTTGAATCCAACTTTCCTCCGCATCTACAAACAAGCTTATATTATTATCGGCTGCTAATTGCGCAATGCTATAAATACGCGCTTTTGATTTTTGAAACACAGCATGCTCATCATCGCTTAATGCAGTTTGTGCATGTAATTTTTCTAAGATTGAAAATGGAATTAGACCTGTAAATTTAGAACAAACAATAGACACTGCTGGATTATGAGTGGCAAATAAAATAGCTTCTTTTATCGCATTTTCTGTGCGTATAAAATCTGATTCACTATCTTTTCCTTCTACGCCATAATCTAAAACACATTGTACATGATAGTTATGTAAATTATTGATTTTCTTGCTGGCTTCTGTCAATGTATTTCCGCCACAAAATGTAGCATATACGGTTGGCTTCATGCCCATGGCAACTGGTGTTTTCACGCCTGCATGTATTAAGCTGGCTGCCGCTTTGGTACCAAATTTTACCAACCAACTTAAACTAATTAAACGAAAGATTTGATAGTCTCTTATCAATTCGCTGTTGGATTTGTAGGCAAACGCCTGCTGTGTGTTATTGAAATCTAATTTAGACATATTGGTATGACATTAGATAGGAAATAAGTATGGCAAAATTACTATTATTTTCAATAACAGTATCATTACTTTATGCTAATTATTGTACAATATCATTCCAGATTTGCCAACTTCTCTCTGCTTGCAGATGCAACATCTCCAATCCATTTTTTATTTGTGCTCCTCTTATTTTCCCTTCGTATAGAAATCTTGTTTCTGCTGGATTGTAAACCAAATCGTATAACAAATGTTGTTTATCGATATATTCGTAAGGAATTTCAGGTGCTGCATCTACATTCGGATACATGCCTACTGGTGAAGTATTAACAATCAATGTATAATGCTGCATGATTGTTTTATCAATTTCTGCATAAGTAATTACATTTTCTTGTTTAGTTCTCGAAACATACTGAAATGCAATGCCAAGCTTTTGCAGCACATATTCGACAGCTTTTGATGCACCACCAGTGCCCATGATTAATGCAGCTGTATGGTGTGCTTGAAGCAATGGTTGCAAGCTCATTTCAAATCCATAGCAATCTGAATTATAACCTATTTTTTTTCCTTGCGAAAATTTGATTGTATTTACAGCGCCAATGGCTGCCGCTTCGCTATCTAATTCATCTAAAAATGGTATTACTGCTTGTTTGTATGGAATGGTTACGTTTAAGCCTTGTAGATTATTTCTTTCCTCACACAAACTAAGGAAGTCTTCTATTTTTGCTAATGGAAATACATCATACGCACAATCATGTATTTGTTCATTAATAAATTTGTCTGTAAAATATCCTTTTGAAAATGAGTGTGAAAGCGGAAAACCGATTAATCCAAATTGTTTCATGTTCGTCTCTCGAGTATAATAATTTCTCGCAAGTGAAAATTTATACTATTTTTTTGCTGTTATTAATTAAAGTTTGCCAAAATATTTTGGATGGCTTGGTTTTCTTCTAAGTCTTCGCAGAAATCGAATAATACATCGTATTTACTATAATCTTCTGCCAGTAATAGCCGAAGCATGACTTCCGCCTCTTTGAGTTTATTTTCCATAAATGCTGTAGCGCAAATTGCATAATTCAATTCTATTGTACTCTTGCACACTTCAGCACCTTTCATTAGAATATCACGTGCTATTTCGATATCACCATATTGCGCCATTATTTTACCTAATATAAAATAGGCTTCATGACGTTTTACAAAAATATCGATTGCTGTCTCGCAAGCGTCGATGGCAACTTCTGTTTCGCCTATTTCCATTGCTGCTTCCGCCATGGCTAAGCAAAAATCATATTGCTCTTTTTCGAGTTCATTTGCTTTTTGGAAAGACTTATAAGCTTGTTCCCACATGCCTTCATTTTTATAGGTCTCTCCGATTCTAAAATAAGCTTCAGACAGCGATGGATTATCATGCACTGCCTTGCGATAGCAATATCGCGCCATTTTGTTATTGCCTAATGCTTCGTGACATTTTCCTTGTAAGAAATAAATTTCATCGTCTGCTTCAAAAGTTTCGCACATATCTCTGATGACTTCTAAAGCATTTTTATACATGCCATTTTTAAAATGCAATTCTGCAATATCTTGATATACAAAATCTGCATCTTCATTAATGGCGAGTACATATTCGAAAGCATCTATTGCTTTTTCATATTCATTTATTCCTCGATAAGCGCAAGCTAAATTATACCACGCAAATTCATTGTATGGATTAATGTCAATCAAATAATTGTGAAATGGAATGCTTTCTTCAAACTTATCTACAATTTCGATACAATAATTAAATCTATTTAATGCTTCTTCATTATTAGGATCTACCTTTAAGCATTCTATCAAACAATCATAGACATTAAAGTACTTTTCCCAATCTTCATACACATCGCATAATTGCAGATAGATGTCTGCGAGGTCATCTTTTTCAGCCGTACTCAACAAACCGTATAATATCTCTGTAGCTTCTTTGTAGCGCGATTGAAATGTATATATTTCAGCACGTAACAAGTAAATACCAATTTCCGAACTGTCGTAAATGGCTGCTTTATCTAATATTTCGAGCGCAATATTTAACTGTTTTAATTCAAAATATATTTGCGCTTTTTTGATAAGCAAAATAGAAGAATACGGAAATTGTAGCATTGATTTTTCTACAACCACTAAAGCCTGTTCAAGCAATCCTTTAGACTGATAATATTCTATAATGGACTCAAAATCATCTTGGTCAAAAAATGGTGTTTGTCCCACTTTTTCTGAGCGTTCGTAACGCTCTATCAACTCAGTTATATTTAACTGATTGTCATTTTCATTTTCAAAATCAAAGTTACTCATAGGCACTATCTGTTTTTATGACAACTCGTAACAACAAATACAAGGCAATTTCAAAGTTAATACTTAATATTGTGTTACATTCTATTTCAAAAGTTAATTGTTAAAAATGAAATATAGCTTAATAGTTATTAACATTTTGGTAGTATTCACATATAATTGTGTTTACGGACAAGATACAGACGTTGTACCAATCGACAGTTCTGCTATTTCTGCATCTGAAGAAAATGTTTATGTTAAAAAACAAAAAAAAGAAAGGCATTATCCAAAATTGCAGGCTGCACAAGAGAAGTATTTGCATTGGATAGACAAACGCCATCGAGAATTTCCGTTTGGTGTGCCGGCAATTGCTTATAATAAATATGATGGCGTACAAGTAGGTGCAGCTTTAATCAACTTGAAGCAGCCAGTTAAGAATGTAGATTTTACGGCATCGCTTTTATATGGTATTAAATCAAAAAAAGTGAATGGCACTGTAAATATCGACTATTACATAAAGCCCAAAAAGAGTGTCGTTTCTGAGATAAAGCCGAGCTTGCGTTTTCAATCTTTTAGTTATTATAACTACGTAAAGCCATTGAAATATTATGCAATTCATCCAGAAATTTCCATTGCATTTAATCACCGAACTGAAAAGTTACAACAATTAGAACATCGTTTAAAATTCACATCTCATGTGATTATGCATAAAGAAATTGCCTACCATGCAATTGACAGTGTTACTGTTGAATTGAAAGATACGCTAACGCATTACTACGTCAATGTTTTGAATTATACATTTAAGCGAAATGATAAAAATTTTCCGTTTGAGGCTTCCATGACATTTGAGCAATCAAAAAATTTTGTCAAAACCTACTTTGAAGCAAATTCATTTATACGCTATCAATTAAAAGATTACAATACAGGTGTACATTTGCGATTCTTTATTGGCGGATTTTTATGGCGTAATGACAATTATCGATTCCGCTTGTATCCTGATGTTGGAATGTCATTAAACGGAAAGCGAGGCGAACAAGATTACTTGTATAATGACAACTACTTTGGCAGAAATGAGCAAGCAAATTTTGCTGGCCGACAAATCACAAAAACTGACGGATTTTTCAAGGTGAGTACACCATTAAATGCTATAGAAATTGGACAAACTGCCGACTGGCTGATGGCTTTTAATTTTAAAATTGATTTCCCAATAAAATATGTGCCTATAAAATTATTTTTTGACCTTGCTTACTCTTTCGATAATCATTTAAATCCAATTAATTTATTACCGATGAAAGGCTTTCAGTATGATGGTGGTGTAATGTTTAGCTTCTTCGACGAAGGTTTTGAAATTTATTTGCCATTATTTTACAGCAAAGAATATAAAACGTATTACAAAGCCAATGCACCTAAATTTGGGCAACGCATTTCCTTCCTTTTCGATTTACATAAAATCGAATTACATAAAAAAATTAGAGGAATGAAATTCTAATATTTAGTAGCTACTTCAAATGAATACAACAAAAAAGTCCTGAAAAATCAGGACTTCATTGGTATTTTTATGTTTCTACGACTTTATTTCTATACCAAAATTAAGACGATTATTTTTAACTAGTCTTGATATGCATCAAGATTGGAAAAATTACAAGCAAAAATGTACTTTATTTGACGTACATCATAATTATTGCAAGTTTTTAGCAAGAAGAATGTTAAAATATACACTTTTTGGTGTACTTATTTTCTAGAAATTGGGAAAGTCATACAATGTGGACCTCCGCGTGCACGCGACAATTCCGCTGATGACAGAGTGATAATGGTTCTATCGAGCTGGCTTAGTGAAAGTTCTTCGCTTAATAATCGCTTGGCACTAATCGTCGTAAAATTAGCATCTCGAAAGGATTGAAGTGTTTTGATATTGCGCTCATACGAATAAGCAACATTTGCTTTTGCCGTCACAAAATTGCAGCCATCTGTCCATTGTTCGCGTTGAGCAAATGGAGAAATGCCACCGCCACAAGCAATAAAATTCATGTTAGGATACATTTCTTTTATCAAGTCTTTCAACGTTGGATGCAAGACGGCACGTGCATTATCTTTTGAATAGGTAATAACATCAACTTTATCATTTTTTTCGAAAAGCAATGGTGAAAAACCAACACATGTATCTTCGCTAACTAATGTAAAAATAGTATCGAGATGCATGCAATATCTTTCATTTGGAATTTCTACAACGGTAACATAATCCACGATATTTTTTTCAAAAAGCAGTGCTTTTAATTCAAAAATTGCATCTAGCGTAGTACGCTCACTTTCGCCAATTAATATATGTCGCGGACTCACCAGCATCACATCGCCACCTTCGATAGAAATACCTGAGTCTTCTGCAATATTTTCGTCTGTTACAAAATCTATTATTTTATTTTTAAAATCTGAAAATAATGGGTGATGGTGAATAATGAATTTTGTAAGAAAATTTTCACGCAAACGTGCTTTTTTATTGGCTTTACAAATCAAAACATGGTCATTGATAACGCAACCTATATCACGCGTGAAAACAAGATTTGGTAATGGTGCTAAAATAGAAGCTTTCGTTTCAGGATGTATGCCAGAGATTAATGTTGATGCCAAGTCATGGCTGGCTAATTGTTTTAATGTCTCATATCTTCCTAAACTAAAATCTTCTTTTTCGAATAGGTATTCTATTAATTCTTCGCGTACGGCATCTTGTTGTAAGACATCACTCAATAAGTCTGTAAATTCATATACATTTCCATTTCCGATTAATTGTTTTAATGTCTGTGTAAATTGAAAATGTTCATCAATCATACGAGGCAGAAAAACAATATCATCATACAATAATTGTTCCGCTATTTCTGGTGAAATATGTTCAATACCTAAATCAGGTTCATGTACTATAACTTTATGTAGTGTTTGTATTTCAGAATTTATTTGCATAAAAAATATTAAACCATACAACAATCTGTATTAAGTAAAGATACAAAGAAATCATGCTAAAGAAAAAAGAAAGATTGCTCAATAATTTCTGAGTTTGCGACGCAATAATAGTAATCTAATTTTTATGTTATCATAAATCAATCCTGCAAGTAGAATAGCAGCTGCAATAAATAAAGTGTGCATGTGTATTTGCATATACAACAAGCCACCCAAAACACCGCCAACAAAGAAGGAAAGTATAATGGTAATTCGCAATCGAATGGAAGCCATTAGTTTTTGTTTTTGCTCTATTTTTTTATAGAAAAACAATTGAGATAATTCGATGCCTAAATCTGTAAAAAGTCCAGTCAAATGAGTAGTGCGCACTACTGCATTTGAAATAGTAGTCACTAATGAATTTTGCAAACCCATGGAAAAAAGCAAGCCAAATGCTATGCTACTTGGATAATGTAAGATAAGATAATGTCCAAAAACGCCTAACAATAGTAAGATAATTATCTCGATTGTTGCTGGAATAATATATACAAATCGCTCTCCTTTTTTGGAAATAAATTCTATTAAAAAGCTGGACATAAAAGATCCAAAAAAGAAAAAGAAAACATACAACAAATAGACGATACCATTGCTAATATCATACTTTACAATATTATCCATAAAGTATGCAAAATGACCTGTAACATTAGTAGTTAATTCGTGAACAGCAAAAAAACCAGTTACATTGACAATACCTGCAACAATAGATAATACAGAGGCAATTTTTAAATTATGGCTATACGTTCGTGTTTTTCCGTGATGCCTAAACATGGTATTTCAATTTTCTTAATCTTTTAATCTGCAAATCATTTTTACAGGCTGATGGTCTGAATATTCAAAACCATTAGGCATTCCTTCGACTTTAACTAATTCTACATTAGGCGACAAGAAAAAGAAATCGATAACAGTTGTGTAGGTTTTTCCAGCCTCGTATGGCTTATCTACTTTTCTATTAGTAGGTGTGTTTTTGTCAAAAGCAAAAGTCCAATCTTTATCGGCAAAGTCTGCAGGCACAGGCATTTCTTCGTAATCACTGTTGGCTTCTAATGGCGTATAGCCTGGCGGAATTTGGTTCCAATCACCGCCGACGATTACATAGTTTCCTTTGGCATATTCTTCTACGATGTACTTTTTAAAATATTTCATTTCTTGTTTTTTCAATTGGCCACCATCGTAAGCAGAATTGTGTGTATTGATGACGATGAGTTGTTTTCCATTTTTCAAATTAAAATGATGTTTTACAAAACATCTGTCTAAAAAAAACAAACCTTTAGGCCATGAAAAATTACTTGGAAATGCATATTTTATTGGTGTTTCTGCTGCTTTATATTTATAAAGTGTGGCAATACCACCTAGTACTTTTCCCATCGGATTTGTAAATGGAATAGGCACATATTTCACATCGTAATTTTTACCAAAAGCTGCGGAATAGTTGCCTAATAAATCAAACACTTCTTTTAACTGATCACGATGATAACTACGGCGCGAATCTCTATCTATTTCTTGGATTTCAATGAAATCGGCATCGTGTTTCCAACTATTGATGGTAGATAAAATTCCATCAAAATTTTTATCCGTCAATGCTTTTGTAGATCGCACCATATTGCCGCCATCATAAAAAAAATCAGATTCTTTGCCTAAGCCTGCATAACCAATATTCCAATTATAAAATACAAGCGTATCTTTATCTATCAATGGCAATGGCTCCTTCGCTTGCAATACTTCGGCTTGCTCTTCTGCTTTCGGTTTATAATCGGTAAATTGCGCATACAAAATCGCTACGAGTACATACACACCAAATAAAATTCCTAAGCCAATAATTAGTTTAAATAAGAGCACCATTCTAGATTTCATATTTTAGATTTTTAATGTCAATTTCAATAATATAGGTCTGTCATTTACATAAAATAAAAACGATAAGACTATGAAATTTAGCTAAATTTAGACTTATTTTACAAACTAAAAAATAGAAATATGAAAAATACAGTGTTGCAATGGCAATCCAATGATGGTGTAAAAATTTTTGGTCAACAATGGGAAAATGACACACAGCCAGCAAAAGCAGTGATTTGTTTAGTACATGGTTTTGGCGAACACAGTTCTCGATACGAACATGTAGCACAATTTTTTACCGACAATCAATATGCTGTTATCACTTATGATGCGCGTGGTCACGGAAAATCAGAAGGTAAGCGTGGTCACTTCGCTAGCTATGATGAATTTTTAAACGATGTAAATAATCTATTGAAACAAGCAGATATACATTTTCCAAATTTGCCTAAAATAATATATGGTCACAGCATGGGTGGACAAGTTGTAGCTAACTTTGCCATTAAACATCAACCTAAAGTTGCAGGCATTATTTTATCATCGCCATTCTTCCAACCAGGCTTTGCACCGCCAGCCTTAAAAATTGCTGCTGGCAAAATAATGCGTAATCTTATACCTTCATTTTCATTGCCATCTGGCTTAGATGTAAATGCCATTTCCAGAGACAAAGAAGTTGTAAAAAAATACAGCAATGACCCTTTGGTATTCGATAGTATTTCTTCAAAAATGGGCATTGAGCTGATAGAATTTGGCGCGGAAGCTGTACAAAATGCAGCGAAACTCAGCTTGCCTACTTTACTTTTCCATGGTACTGCCGACCAATTGACGTCATATAATGACAGTAAGAAATTTGCCGCCAATGCTGGTAAGAATGTCAAATTTATCACCTATGATGGATTCTATCACGAATGTCATAATGAACCAGAGAAACAAGTGGTTTTACAAAATATCTTAGATTGGTGCAATAAATTAATTGGATAATGTACAAGTTTCAATTTTAAACATTACATTTGTTTAACTATAGTATTTTTTAGCCTTCTTGTCAATGTTATAAATGTTCATTTGATTCGATTATAAAAAGTATATAGCCTAATTTTTAATTTAACTTAATAAAAAAAATGAACATTTTTGTTGCAAACATTGAAAGAAAAGTGACTGACGAACAATTACAAGACTTGTTTTCTCAGCACGGAGAAATTGCTTCTCTTAAATTAATCAGAGACAGAGACACAGGCGTAAGCAAAGGCTATGCGTTTGTAGAAATGCCAAATGATGATGAGGCTCAAAAAGCTATCGATGCTTTAAATGGCTATGAAATCGACGGCAGAGCTTTAGCAGTAAACGAGGCTCGCCCAAAAACAGAGTACAAAAAATCTGGTGGCGGCGGTGGCGGCTACAAAGGTGGCGGCGGTGGCGGCTACAATAAAGGTGGCTACGGTGGTGGCGGTGGCTACAACAAAGGTGGCTACGGCGGTGGCGATGGCGGTTACAAAAAAAGATACTAATCTGAAAAACTCATATCAAGAACCTTCGAGCAATCGAAGGTTTTTTTATTTACAAAAATGAACAACACGAAGCATTGTATATTTTTCTTGATTGTATAATTTAGTACTATAATATCATTCAAATCATTTTATGACTGCTCATTCCTTCTTAGATAAATTATTAACGAGATTAAAAAGTGGTGATGCACGAAGTATTCATCTAAATGCCTTACCAGGTAATTTTGCAAGGTTGGATATTTATGATTTGATAAATATAGAATCCAGTTTACATTTGAAATTTTTATCGACTTTGCTAAGTAAAAGAGATTTCAAATTTTCTATTACCATCGATGCGGCATCAGAAAAAAACAAAACAGCCGAAGAGAAAAAAATAGTTCAAAAAATCATTAAGCGACTCAACCATCTCGATTATCAAGAAAAAGAAGAATTTGCTGAACATGGATTCCATTCATTTGGATTTGGCTATCCGCTTTTAATAAAAAGAGATCCTAATAATGAAGACAGAATTATAAAAGCGCCAATACTCATCTGGTATTTGTCCATAGAAAAAGATACACGTAGAAACAACACTTGGACGATTTCACGTAATGAAGAACATCCTTTACTTTTTAATGAATTATTGCAAGCTCATTTTGAAAATAATGAAAAAATAAAAACAGATGAGCTGGAAGAATTAATTGAAGATGATTTTATAGATGAAACACAATTGTTGCAGTTTTGTAAAAGCCTTTTAGATAAACTCAATATTCCTTTTGATACTGTTGAAACAATTGCAACACTCGTGCCAGCAAGCAACAAAGAAACCATTGACAATAATACCAAAGCTGCGCCATGGATTCGGTGGAGCGGTATTTTAGGTTTATTTAAAATGCAAAAGCAAAGCATCATTAAAGATGTAGAATTGCTGATGCAATATGAAAATATTATCGATTCCGAAAACAACAATTATTTTGATGGTGAAATATTGTCGCCTGTCACTTTAGATCCTAGTCAGGAAAACGTTTTACAACAAATAAAACAACATGACAATATTATTATACAAGGACCGCCAGGCACTGGCAAAAGCCAATCTTTGACAGCTATTATTACACAAGCATTATTAAACCAACAAAAAGTATTAGTAGTATGCGAAAAACGTACTGCTATGGAAGTGTTGTATAATAATTTAAAAAAAGAAAATTTAGAACATCTTTGTGTGCTTATCGAAGATGTATATAGCGATAGAAAAACAATTGTAGAGCGTGTGCGTTTGCATATCGAAAATGCCGAGCACGACGACTTACGATTTAGAAGTAATGAATATGAATTAGCACGTTCTAAATTCTTAACGTTACAAGAAGAAATCAATCATAGAATAAACTTTAGCAATAACGTCATCTTTGGTGATGATAATTGGTTGGAATTATTGCAAAAAGGCAAAGAATTAAACCAAAATAAATCGCATAGTGAAAAAGCAAATGCACTCATAAAATTAATTCGCAATAGCGATTATGTGTTTACTTATAATGAGTTTATCGAACTCTCTAAAATATTAAAAAATGCTGCTGAACAATATCAGCAACTGAGCAATGAAGCCTTTATTTTCGATGTAATTCAAGATGATAATTTTGAAAAAATTGACAACAGCGAAAATTTAAAAACTAGAATTTTACAATTGCAACAGGATATTAATTCATTATCAACTAGCATAACAAACAACATTCAGTTGTATAACAATGACTATGATGTACAAACTGGATTTACCGCTTTTAAGGTAAAATTGCTTTCTTACTTCAGCAATAAGTATAAAAACATTATTCAACAAAAAGAAAATACCAAAGCAAGCCTTTATCAACTCATACAACAATTTAATCAGTACGATTTTATTCCAATAGATTTATCAATTGATGTTGCAAATGAAAAAATTA
This sequence comes from Chitinophagales bacterium, assembly GCA_020848475.1. Classification (GTDB taxonomy): domain Bacteria; phylum Bacteroidota; class Bacteroidia; order Chitinophagales; family JADIYW01; genus JADJSS01. The sequence goes on from JADKZZ010000046.1 coordinate 14,602, forward strand.
GTAATGTCATTCCTGCAATCCAAAATATTCAAATCACTTGTGATGACTATGTGCAACAAATACAGCATTTGCCAGCTTATTTTGCCTTTAGAAAATTCAAACTATCGCAAAATACGGCAACGCAAAATTTAATACAGGCTTTGATTCAAATAAAATGCGATGAATGGTGTGCAGTCTTTGAAACATACTACATCAATCAAGCAATTTTAAAAATTGCAATGGAAAATGGCATCAAAGATGACTCACAAAAACTATATGAAGAATTGGTGCAAGCAGATATACATTGTAAACAAAAACTCGCAGAAAAAATAAATTACACTTGGAAAATAATGCAGCAAGAAAGCATCAAAACAAAAGACCTAAGTGCCATAAAATATTTGTACAATCAAAGGAAAAACAAACAATTCTCCTCTGAAAATTCATTGCGTAAAATTGTGCATCAAGATTTTGATTTTTTTACTACTTTATTTCCTGTAGTAATGGTCAATCCAAGTGTGTGTACTTCTATTTTACCATTACAAAAAAATCTTTTCGACTTTATTGTTTTAGATGAAGCCAGTCAATTGAGAGTGGAAGATACTTATTCATCTTTGTTACGTGGCAAGACGAAAATAATTTCTGGTGATAAACATCAAATGCCACCAAGCAATTTTTTTGGAAGCGAAACCATCTTTTGGAATCAGGAAGAAGATGACGATGCAGATTCGTATTTAGCAGAAAGCAAATCATTATTAGAATATGCCGAAGATGCCAATTTTAAAAGCACATATTTGGATTACCATTACCGTTCTTTGCATCCAAGTTTAATTCAATTTTCTAATCATGCCTTTTATCAATCTCGCTTAATTCCATTGCCAGAAAAAGAAAATTATCAGGCAATTCATTTCACATCTGTAGATGGCATTTACAAAGATGGCACTAATATCGCAGAAGCAAATGCCATTGTTGATTTGGTTTTTTCTTTAGAATCATGGAAAGATAATTTCCCATCTGTTGGCATTGCAACGTTTAATATTTTTCAACGTGATTTAATATATGATTTATTGTTTGAACAGGCATACAAAGACAATGCAAAAAATGAAAAATTACAAGCGCTCTTAAACCAAGGTTTATTTGTGAAAAATTTAGAAAACATTCAAGGTGATGAGCGCGATGTGATGATTTTATCAAGTACTTTTGGGAAAGATGAACAAGGAAAATTCAGACAATTTTTCGGTCCGCTTACACAAGAAAAAGGCTATCAATTGCTCAATGTAATTATTACACGTGCAAAACATTCTTTACATGTTTATACTTCAGTTCCAGAAACTACATTTTCATTATTTGAAGAAGAATTAGCCATAAAAGGAAATAAAGGAAAAAGTATTTTCTATGCCTATTTATCTTATGTGAAAGCTTGTGTAGATAAAAATCAAAGGCAAATCGATTACATTAAATCTTGCTTGCAAAAAAATAATCCACCGATGCTTGTCCATAAAAAACAACGCACTTCCATTTTGAAAGAAAGCGTTTTTATTGCCTTACAAAATGAATTTGGTGAAAACGTACAGCTCAACTTTGCACTCGGTGGTTTCGTGTTAGACATCGTACTTTTAAAAGACAATAAACCCTATTTACATATCGACTTTGAAAACACAAATCTATACCACCACGAAGTTACCTATCGCATAAAACTGCATCAGCAAAAAATAGTGGAACAATACCATATAAAAACATATCATCTTTGGTCATATAATTGGTGGAATGCTGCTGAGAACGAAATTAAAAACATAAGTGACTGCTACTTAAGCTATTGATATTTATCAAGAAATAAGCTTTCTTCTTAGTAAAACAATGATTCTTATACTTTTATACCTATATTTGGTTAGCCTTAAGCAACTAATTATATACCAATTATGAAAAAACATTTAACTAGAAGAAAGTTCTTGAAACTAACTTCTATAGCAGGTGTAGCTGCATCTTTGCCACTAAGTGGATGTAAAAAAGAGCCTATAAAAGTTGATGACGTAGATATCGAAGCTATCGTTGTAGGTTCTGGATTTGGTGCTGCTGTTTCCGCTTTGCGCTTAACTCAAGCTGGTGTAAAAACGTTAATGTTGGAAATGGGAAAGCAATACGATGTGGATGCTACTCCAAATCCATTTACTAAAACATTATCGCCAGATGGCAGATCGACGTGGTTAAAACGCAGAACTATTTTACCGGTAACTTCTATCCAATTTGATATTCCTAAATATGTTGGTGTGCTTGACCGTGTTGAATACAACACCTCATATATGCGTATTTTTAGAGGCACTTGTTTAGGTGGTGGTTCGGTTGTATATGGTGCGATGTTGCCTTACGCGCAACCTTCCATGTGGAACGAATATTTTCCATATGTATCCTACGATGACATGTTGAATAAATGGTATCCAAAGGTGAAAAATGTATTAGATTTTTCTGTAATTCCTGACGATATTTTAAATAGTAAATACTACAAGTTTGCGCGAGTTGGTTTAGAGCATTGCGAAAACGCAGGCATGGAAAAAGTGATGTTAAATGCTGGCGTTAACTTCAATACTATTAGAGGTGAAATCAATGGAACTGCTCCAAAATGTGCTATTGATGGTCAATTATTATATGGCGCAAATAATGGTTTTAAAAATAGCTTGGACAGAAATTATATTCCGCAAGCAAATGCAACGGGAAATCTAACTATTGAAACCTTACACAAAGTTGATTCTGTTAGACAATTAAGCAATAAAAATTATGAACTCACAGTTCATAAAATCAATGAACAAGGCGAAACTGTTGTCGTAAAAATTTATACTTGTAAATATTTATTCATCAATGCTGGTGTTGTGGGCACGATGAATATTTTATTAAAATCAAAACACTTAGGTGGCTTGGCTAATTTAAGCGATGAAGTAGGTAAACATTGGGGAAATAATGGAAACATTATGGCCATGCGTTCCAACTTACGCGAAGATACTGGTGCAGATCAGGGCATCGTTCCTGTTACTGCGTATGGTGATTTAAACAATCCTATAACACCATTATTAGCAGAACAAGCACCATTTCCTATTGGTTTAGAATTAAGACAATTATTGGCATTAGCCATTACAAAAAATCCAAGTAGAGGTCATTTCAAATACAATCCTGCTACTGATAATGCTGATTTATATTTCGACAAATCGCAAATGGAAATATCAAGACAAGCGATGAAAAGTTTTGTTGACAGATTAAATGCTGCTAATGGTGGAACTTTAGAGCAATTCTGGTATTTCAATGGCAAAGGTTATGGCGATGACTTTACGTATCATCCATTAGGTGGTGCTGTGTATGGTTTAGCCAGCGACACAACAGGCCGTCTCAAAGGATATAGCAATTTATACTGCCTTGACGGTGCTGCTATGCCTGGTTTCTCTTGCTGTGCCAATCCAGCCTTGACGATTGCTGCATTAGCAGAACGCAATATGGAAAAAATATTAGCAGAAGACTTTTCTTAAATTTTTATAGCTAACCCAAGTTTTAACCAAGACGCTTCTTCGTAGCCTGCATCTAAGGCTACGCCGAAGTGTTTTACAAAATAATACTTGAATCCAATTCCAGCGCCAGCATTAACGCCAAGATGTTTTAGTTTTTGATCGCTATTCAGATTTTTCTCTGTCAAATAATATCCACCAATGTGTGCGTGTATATCGAAATCAATTTTATCTGCTAATAATTCTTTGCCTGACCTGTCTGCCAACATTTGCCACCAATGAAATTGCACGCGTGCGCCAAATGTATGATGTAATAATGACACCTTTGAAACGGTAAATTTTTGGAAGGAAACACCATAATACAAGCCTACCGATGCATAATCATGCGCTGCATAATCTAAGTTGAGCGTTACACCTGGAATAAGTCCAGTGTAAGCATAGCCATAACCAAAGCCACTGTATTGCTTCACAAATCCAGAGTGGAAACCAAAGTTAATAGCTGGCTGAATGATAAAATCGCCTTTTGCAGACGCACCTTCGACACCATCATCTGCTTTATTTTTTTGTTTCTTCTCTTTCTTTTCTTTATCAATAGAACTAACATTTTCTTCTGCATATGCAGCAACAGCAGAGAACAACAGGACAATAAGGCAGATAAAATAAAGTGGTAAACGCATATTAATAATTTCGTTCAAAAATACTATTAATTCATGCAATAAAAAAAGTCCGCACGATGGCGGACTTTATATGCTTGTCAGCTTCAATTATAATTTAATAGAAACACCTGCCTCAAATATGCTTTTGCCATAGCCAAACTCACCATACACACCAATCTTAGGATTGAAGAAGTATTTAACACCGAATTGTGGACCAGCAAAGACAATACCGCCAACTTGACTACCTGCACCTTTGGCAAATGCTACACCTAAACCTGTACCAAAATTTAATCCGAAGTACAAGTCTAATGCATCGCCAATACCTAAGCCTTTTTTGTCAGCAACTAATTGAAAGAAGTGGAAATTTGCCAAAATACCTACAGGTAAGTAAAAACGTCCGCCGCCACCGAAAGCTCTTCCGCCAAGGCCAGTTACTAAACCTACTCCAACATAATCATGCACACCAAATTCAGCTTGTACACTTAAAGTACCAGAATACCAAAAAGCACCACGACCCCAGTAGTATCCACCTCTATTCCCTAAATAATTATTAAATCCACCTTTACCGAATTCACCGATATAAGATGATAGACCAAGACCGATGGATATTTGTTTTGATCCTTTTCCTTCGAAGGCTTTACCACCACCAGACGAGCTCTTGCCTTTGGCTGTTGGCGCGTATAAATTCATGTTAGCTACTTTTAAGCCTAACTCTTCTGCAAATGTGCTTGTAGAAAACATAACTACTACCAGCACCGTAAATAATTTCATAAGATTTTTCATAATAGATAATTTTGATGCTACAAATTTATTATTAAATCAGATACCGTATATACCTAATAATAAGTAAAAACGCCCGAATACTAAGTTGTGCACAAATTTTCCACACAACTCTACATTGAAATAAAAAAATGCAATAGAAATACTATTGCATTTTAAATATCATTTGTGTGTAATAATTATACTTTTTCAATTACGATAGCACTTGCGCCACCGCCGCCATTACAGATACCTGCAGCACCTATTTTTCCATTTTTATTTTTCAAAACAGAAATCAGTGTAGCCACGATACGACAACCAGAAGAGCCAATAGGATGACCTAATGCTACTGCACCACCAAATACATTTATTTTGTCGTGTGCAATATTCATTTCTTTCATGTTGGCTAATGCTACTACTGAGAATGCTTCATTGATTTCATAAAAATCAACTTGTTCAGTAGTTAGGTTTGCTTTTTGCAATGCTTTAGGAATTGCTTTTGACGGTGTTGTTGTAAACCACTCTGGATCTTGTGAAGCATCAGCAAACGAGATGATTTTAGCTAAAGGTGTAATGCCTAATTCTTTTACTTTATCGCCACTCATTAATACCATTGCACTTGCGCCATCATTAATTTTAGAAGCGTTAATTGCAGTAATTGTTCCTTCTTTTTCGAAAGCTGGTTTTAATGCACTTACTTTTGCTTCATCAAATTTTTTGTATTCTTCGTCTTCACTGATGGTGATATCTCCTTTGCGAGAAGCAATAACAACAGGAACTATTTCATCTTTAAAATAGCCATTTGCATACGCATCTTGTGCACGTTTATAAGATGCTATTGCATACGCATCTTGGTCTTCGCGTGTAAAGGAATAATGTTTTGCGCATACTTCACCAGCATTGCCCATCATATATTTTTTGTACGGATCTTGTAAGCCATCGCGAGAGATAGCATCTAAAATTTCGCCATTGCCATAGCGAATGCCTGTTCTACCTGAAGGTAAATAATGCGGTGCATTCGACATGCTTTCCATTCCGCCTACAACTACAATATGATTATCACCCAACATGATTGATTGCGCTCCTAACATAATCGCTTTCATACCAGAAGCACATACTTTATTGATGGTTGTACAAGGTGTTTTCGTGTTGATGCCCGCAGCTATAGACACTTGTTGTGCAGGTGCTTGACCCACATTAGCTTGTAATACATTTCCTAAATAAACTTCATCTATCTGGTCGCCATTTACACCAGCGCGCTCCATGGCTGCTTTGACTACTGTTTTTCCTAATTCTATAACATTTAATCCAGACAAAGTGCCACTTAATGCACCTATTGGCGTGCGTGCCATCGAAACGATAAATACTTCTTGCATTTTTTTATTTTTAATAATTAACAAGTGAATAGCATATAAGTTTAGTATGCTATTATCAGTTGTAAAAATACGGATTTGTCAGCAGTTATTGAAATATCATTATCTAAGTAATATCAATTAATATTTACTTAAAAGCATGCTGTAAGAATACAACAAAGAAAGTATAATAGAAATGCCTCGAAAATTCGAGGCATTTCTATTAGTATGAAAATTTATTAAAATTCTTTAGCACCAGTCACTTCATTATGGTGTTCTTTCCATAATTTGTTTTGGTCAAATGTGATGGCTGCGAAGAATGTTCTGCCAATAAATGGACCACCAACATTTGTTCTGTAAGTTGGACCAGCAATATTAGTAGCACCAATTTTAAAAGTAGTCATTGCTTTCTCTACGAAGTAGCTTAAACTTGCATCTAACATACCGCGTGCTTTTACAGTACCGTCAGCAAAGTCAGAGCTCCAGTCAATTGCTGATTGCCATCTGTAGTCGATTGCAAAACCAAGTCCTTTCCAAACTCTATCGCCAGAGAAACCAACGAACACTTGATGTTTAGAAGAGTTAAAGCCTAAGTCATTAGCAGTACCAACAGAAGGTTTGCCGCCTTTAATTTTATAATCCATGTAGTTGTAACTTACACGCGCCATAATATTTTTAGGCAATGCATAACCAATGCCAATACCTGCACCATAAGAGAATGTTTTTCCAGGAATGTTTACATAAGGTCTCCAAGTTGTAGCTGTACGTGCAGAACCACTAATTACTTGTGCAACACCTGGCAATAAAACACCTTTGTGGTAAGTACTATCGATACTAACAACTGTAATTTGAGTAATAAAATCTTTATAGATATTGAAATATCCATTTACGTCAATCATCAATTTTTTGAATAATACTGATTTGTAACCTAATTCAACAACTTGTAATTGTTCTGGTTTTACATAATCAAAATCAGACACAACTAATTTCGTAACGTCAGGTGCGCCAGCTAAAGCCGTTGCCACAAATTCATTATAAGAATCCATAGTATAAGCACCACCGTTATAAATACCATAACGCTCCGCATTTTGTTTTGTACCACCTAACAAAATATTTGTTGTTGGGAAATAAATGTAGTGCGCTTGTGAGTCAGGATTTCTGAAACCTGTTTGGTAAGATAAGCGAATATTGTGATTTCTATCTTTACCTAATGTAGCAACAAAAGCAGCACGAGGCGAGATGATTAATTTAAAATTTTGGTTTTTGTCGAAACGTACAGAAGCTTGAATCTTGAACATATCTTTATAGAATTTACGTTGCAATTGCAAGAATGCACCATATTCATTGATTTTTATTCTTTTGTATTGTCCTGTTCCGTTTGGATCTTCATTGAATACAGTGCCTTGAGTAGATAAGCTATATAATCTGTGGTTACCACCGATTTGAATATCAATCCATTTACCAGTCCAACGTGTTAAATCTAACATTGCTTCAGTGTGGAACAAACGAGAGTTATCGATAAAACCAGCGCCACCTCTCTGGAACAAGCCAGTACGAACACTTTCTATCACTGCTTGTTGTTCAGCAGCTGTTAAATTATTCCAAGGTCTGTCTGCTCTTGCTCTTGCTGTATCATGTGCCATTGAAGTTAAAGCAGCAGCATTTGCTAATACATTTGCTGCTGAAGTTTGAAGTGCAGCACCAATTAATGGACCAGCATAAGAACTTAAATATGTAGGCACCCATTGTGATGAAGATGGCGAAACTGCTTCATTAGAATATGCTCCTAATGCAGACAAGTTGTAAGAATCACCATCTTTAGTTTGTGACATATAAGAGCGGATAAAGAAGTCTTTACTTTTAATTTCTGCTTTGTGGAATTGTTGTAAGAAATTTCTTAAAGCATAACGCTCACTACCTTGATAAACGCTATTACCAAAGCCTATTCTATAGTTATAAGAAAATTCATAAGATTTATCTTTAAAAGGTCTGAAATAAGCACCAAAGTCGCCTTTAATAGACTGTGCTTTATGATTATCTAATAATCTATCTTCTGACAAACCAGAACGTCTTAAATCTAAAGACAATAATGAACTAATAGAGTCCACTTTTGAAGTAGCACGAGCATTTGCTTGTATTGGCAACTGTGTAGCAACATTAGAATCAATAAGTGCTTGTACTTGTGCTTGTACATGTGCTTGTATAGTAGCTTGACCAGCTGGAGAAGCGATATAAGCATCAGCCATTGTATTTGCAGTCGCAACATCAGCACCGCCAGCTATTGCATTGTCGTAGGCTTGTTGTCTTACAGTTGCAGTTACAACTGTTGTAATAGCAGGCACTTGAGCATTTACTTGTGCAGTAACGGCTGCAGTAACGCCAGCTTGGAAGAGTGGTGAATTTTGTAAACTATTCGAAGCACTACCGATTAAATTTCCACGAACAGCACCATAAGGCACGAAAATTCTAGATTCATCTCCATATAGGTTAAGTCCGTCAAAATTTGGATTGCCTACATTATCTTGTGTACCTAAGCTTCTATCTGTAGTATAATCATTTGCATACCAGTCAGTACCTTGGAAAATACTGAAGTTAGCTTTGATTGCGGCAAAATCTTGACCTGTTTTTTTAGATTTGAATGCATGTGCAATTCTTAAAGCAGCTGAGCCCAAAGGCTTAACACCATAACCGTTGTTTGCTTGTGCGAAACCACCTTTTACTTGCATACTAAATCCAGGTTGTTCGAATGGATTTTTTGAATTCATCAATAAGATACCATTAAAAGCATTTGGACCGTATAATGCGGAAGCAGCACCAGGAACAAGCTCAACATTATTGATGTCTAATTCGCCAATACCAACTATATTACCTGTTGGGAAATTCAACAATGGTGCAGCATTATCCATTCCATCCATCAATTGTACAAAGCGAGTATTGGAGATACCACCAAAACCACGCGTGTTGACAGAAGTGAGTGTCATTGAACCATTAATAGTTTGTACACCTTTTAATTTTGCCAAATCATCATAATAGTCAGCTGCTGCTGCTGTTTTGATGGCTTTTGGATCCATTTTTTCAATGGTGACAGGCGATTCGAGAATTTTCTCTTCCACACGAGATGCAGCAACAACAACATCATTTAAGAGACTAGTCTCTTCAGACATGCTTACGCTGATTTCTTCTTGGCTACCATCAAATTTCACTTCAGACGTTGCCATACCGACCATAGAAATAACTAAGGTGAGTGGTGTTGCTTGGTTTGTAGAAAGTTCGAACTTTCCATCGAGGTCACTCACAGTGCCTTCGGTTGTGCCTTTAATAGTGATGTTTGCTCCAATTATTGGCTCTTTACCATCTGTAACTTTACCTTTAATTTTAGTCTGTGCTAAAAGCGTAAAACTACTAATGCATAAAACAAAAAACAGGATAATCTTGTTTACGGATTTCATACTAGTATAATTTTATTTCCAAATTAACTAAATTAATTTAACAAATAGTAACAATTTTCTTAACAATTGTTTGTTACTAAGCTAAATCACAATAAATGGTGAGCGGAAATGAATAATTTAGAGAGAATAAAGACCAAATGCAATTGGAATAGCACCTATTCTACTAAGTGCTTATTGCTCGTCTGTGTTTTTGTCTTTTAATTTTTTAAACCAATTCTTTTTAGGTTCATTCGTTTGAGTGGAATCTTCAATTTGTTTGGCTGCTTGTTGTTTGACAGGTGAAGTTTGTGATGGTGAGAATGTAGTGCCTTTCAATTTGCCATCGATATATGTTTCTCGTTTTTCTTCTACGGCAGATTCAGTGTAGTAAATCCAAACACCATCGCGCACGTTACACACATTTTTTGATTTTAAGTTTTCCCAACTACCTGTGGTATTCTGTTTGAACTGACCTTCTACTTTTAAAGTACCATCTGTATAATATTCTTTATAGCTTCCGCATAAACATTCTTCGTATTGATAAGCAACATACTTCAACTCATTTTTATCATTGTATGTGTATAGCAAGCAAGGTGTACATGCTGCCGAAGCGCCCCAAAATCTTTTAAATTCTAAATATTTCTGTTTTGTTACTTCATTTCCATTACACATATAAGCCTTTCCAAAAGGCGTTAATCTTTCTTCTAAAAAAACATCATACGTTCGTAAGGTATCTAGTTTTTTCTTAAGTATAGCATTTGTATTTTGTGTAAAATAAAATGTATCTGCCTCTTTACTTCTTGACGCTTTCATTTCATACGGATCAACAATTTCAATAACATCTTGAGCTGAAACAGAAAAATGGAGTGATATCATTGCACAAAGCATAAAGAAAGTGCAAAAGCTAAACGGATTTTTTTTCATAACTAAACTTGTCTTCAAAAATAACAAGTTAATGACGAAGTATTCAGATGGAATAGCTAACAGATGTGCAAAATAGCGTTAAATAAAATTCAATAATGATGGTGAATTAGATAGAATTAAATGTTCATTTGTTTGCAGCCAATTATGTAAAATTGTTGCATACACATTTCTAAAGTCAACTGTATATTTTAAATCGCCATCATCGAGTGATGTTAAATTCGGTGCTTCATTATAAATGCCTTGTTTTTTCAATTTATTTCCAAAAAGGAAAATTTGATTAGCAGTGCCATGGTCAGTACCATTGCTTGCATTCTCCTGTACACGTCTTCCAAATTCCGAAAATGTCATTAATAACACATCGTCGGCTCTGCCAGATTTTTTTAAGTCATTAAAAAAAACATCAATAGTATCTGCCAATTGTTGCAAGAGAACGCCTTGTCTTTTCTGTTGATTATTATGTGTATCAAAGCCTGTTAATGTGACATAATACACTTGTGTTTGTATGCCTGACACGATTAACTCAGCAATTGTTTTTAAATTTTTACCAAATGCATGATTTGGAAACACAGATGATGATTGATAAATTTTAGATGTGTTATAAATATAAGAAGCAGAGGAAATAGTTTCTGAAAGTGTTTTATACAAATAGCCTGCAGTATCGTGTTCATGCGCTTCTGAATGTTGTTTCGATAATAATTTGAAGAAATTATCTGTAGTTGTGTTATACCATTTTTTAGGATCTTTAAAAGCTAATCCTTTTACTTGTGTACCTTTAAGTGCTAAACTTAAAGTATCATCAATTTCTATGGCTTGAGTTGGTCGTTCGCACGGATTACATACAACGTCTAAATATCTGCCCAGCCAGCCAGTGCTCAAGTATTCATTGCTATTACTGGCCGTTTGCCAAATATCAGTCGAGCGAAAATGAGAGCGATCAGGATCTGGATAGCCGACGTTATTAATCAAACACATATTGCCTGCGTCAAATAGTTTTTTAAATCCTTGCAGGTTTGGATGAAGTCCGAGCTGTGTATCTAATTTCAGTACTTCGCTTTTCTTAATGGCAATGCTTGGTCGTGCTTGATAATATAAATCATTTTCATAAGGAACAACTGTGTTTAAGCCATCATTGCCACCGCTCAGCTGCACGACAACCAATATTTTATTTGAGCTAATTGAATTTATATTTTCTCTAGCTTTCAAAAATTTTGGCACTAGCATTGACATTGTTGCTAAGCCTGATGTTTGTAAGAATGTTCTTCTTTTCATGGTCATGTGTTTACAAGTTTTTGCTTAACAAAGTTGATATTCAGGCAAGGACATCATATTGATAATCGTACTTTTTATTTCATTTTGTTTTGATGAAAAATCAGAATTTGCTACGACTGCTTTTAAAGTCATTGCATCTGCTGGCTGTTGTAAAACAAAATAAGCAGCATCATTTGTCACTGATTTACTCAACATAAAATGACTAATGATTGCTGTCCAATCAGATGCTACACTTATTTTTTTTGCGATAAAACTTTTCATGTAATCACTTTTAATTTTTTGCATTGCTGCATACATTTCCGGAATTTCTTCTTTCGGTTCCATGTCTAAAGATTTATCAAAATAAATAATTTGTGGCAGTTGCATTCTGAATACTAAAGAAGAACTATCTATCCAAGCTTTGCCTTCTTTCCAACCAGCAACGTTTGGCGGAAAGAGTAGCACCTGGCCAAGTGAGCGTTGTAGAAATAATACATTCTCAGGCTTTGTAAATGTTGTAGGCACCAAGCGAAACATGCCTGCTAATAATACTATTGGAGATTTTATTTTATTTCCAATATTTTTTTCATCATAAAACCATGATGATGAAAATATAGTTTTCATCAGTTGTTTGATATTGTAATTAGATTGAAAAAACTGTGCTGATAAAGATTGAACTATTTGTTCATCTACTTGCTCATTGACAAAAAAGCTATATATTTTTCTAACAAGAAATGTTGAACAGTTTTTATTGTCTAGTATTATTTTTAAAATATCGTCACCATTAAAATTTCCTGTTTTTCCTTGAAATGTTTTTACGCCAAAATCATGCAATTGTTTCTTGAATTTAAAACTTCCGACTTTATCAAATCCATAGCCTGTAAATGCTCGCGCTGCTTCTTTAATATCTGTTTCCGTATAATTGCCTCTACCTAATGTAAAAAGTTCCATCACTTCTCTAGCAAAATTCTCATTAGGATGATCTTTTTTATTTTGTTGATTATTCAAAAATTGTAACATGGCAGGTGTTTTGGAAATCTCGAAGAGAAGTGTTGAAAAATCACCTAAAGCGTGTTTGCGAATGATATCTAAATATTGCTGATCAAAATATGGATTTACAGAACGACAGGCGAAATGACTATGCCAGAATAATGCCATTTTTTCTTGTAGTTGTGCATCGCTTACAATCATTTCTTGAAACCATAAATTATTCAAATCAGAGATATTGTCTTTCAATAATTTTTTAATTTCTTTAGCGGCATCTTTTGGCGATGATTTCATTTTTTCTTTTGCCGATTCTACTTCAGTAAATGTAACTGTTTGTAAACTTCGATATGTTTTATTAGAAAATAATTTTTCTATCGTCGTTGACAAAGATCTACCACTTTGGATATCGCTCAAAGCATAGCCAAAACCAGCTCTGTTGTAAAGATGTTTTATTTTATCTTGTTCCGTAAGCATAATAATTAGACTTATAAAAATTGTAAAAGTTTAAAACAAAAATGCCTTACAGTTTTGTAAGGCATTTAACACATCAATATTTTTTACATTTCATCAAGACTTTCATCATCTATAAACATATCTTGTTTTGATGATTTATTTTTCTTGTTTGGCATGTTGATTTTTTTATAATCTTTCCATACAGTCTTTTGTGTTTCCGTGAGCAGTTTATTGATGCTCGCTTTTCTTGATTTTGATAATTGTATTAATTGTTCTTTAAATGCGATATCATTTGCAGAAGTATCTTTACGCATTTCTGATTTTATAGTGTGTTGCTGTTTGAAAAAATCCTGATTTATTGCCAATATTTGCTGGTATTGTTGCGAACTTAATTGAGCTACTTTTTGCATTGTATCTGTTGCATTGATTGCTTTCTGTTCAACGGATACTTTTTGCAACTTCACAGGTTTCATTTTGGCATTCGGATTTCCTTGTGCAAAGGTCATCGCCGTGAAACTAAACACGACGGCAAACAGCATTAGAATTTGTTTTTTCATTGACATTTATTTTATCATTAGAGTATAAAAATTGTGCCAAGGTTTAATGGCATTATAAAAATAACAAAAATTAATATTGCTCGGTTGTTAGCATTACTAGTGTACACGCTTCCAATGTGTCAATATTTTGCTGTCTTGCTAATTGTTGCAGTTCGTCATTTTCTGTACCAGGATTAAAAATAATGCGTTTTGGCTGCAAGGATAAAATATAGGAATAATATTCTTTTTGTCTTTGTGAATTCAAATACAAAGATATTGTATGAACATTATCGTAATGCTGCCATATAGTTTGTATAGAAATATCGTTAATTTGCGCATTTTCAAAACCAAGTGCAATCACATCATGATGGTGATATTGCAACATACGTACGGCTTTATTGCTGTATCTATCCTGTTTTGCACTGGCGCCTATCACTACTGTTTTTTTATTCATAATATCTTCTAATTTCTATTCCATATTTAAATCGAATTTTTCAATTAATTTCATAATGGAGGCATTCGAATCAATCATATCTTTTAAACGATCTTTGTTGGTCTTATAATCTTTAATTGGTGATTCGGCGCGATTTAGAATAAACACAGGCACTACCGATGCTGAAGTTGTACGCAATCTAAAAAAAGCAGTAATGTCCATCTTGTGCAATTGTAACATCTCTAAGGTAACATTATTTGATGCTGTAAATACAATTTTATCATCTTCCAAAACTGGTGGATGGCTTTGTGCTGCACTTAAAAATGAACTGTGCAAATTTACTTTATTTTCATTCAAAAAAATATTCCAAATTGCTGTTGTATTTTCTGGTGTAAGTTCCAGTTTTGCCTCTACTTTTTTTTCGACATTTTGTTTTTCTAAATTTTTAAACATACTACCAAT
>JADKZZ010000047.1 GCA_020848475.1 Chitinophagales bacterium
CATAATATCTTATCTATACAGGCAGAGAAAAAGAATATCGATTTTGTAGCAAACATAGATACGCTACCACATCAGCCATTAATGTTTGATAAAGTCAGGCTGTCGCAAATACTGAGCAATCTAGTTTCAAATGCTATAAAGTTTACAAAACAAGGCAGTGTTACTTTGGGTGCAAAACTTGTAAAAGAAGACCACAATACGGTAACTATCGAATTTGTAGTGCAAGACACAGGTATTGGTATTTCTCAAGAAAAATTAGAATCCGTATTTGAAAAATATGAACAAGCAGACAGAAAAACATTTGCCAATTTTGGCGGCACTGGACTCGGACTTTCTATTTCAAAAAAACTATGCGAATTAATGAATGGAAATATCCGAGTAGAAAGCGAATTAAATGCCGGAACAACATTCATCGTTCAGATACCATTCATTCGAAGCATGCATGAAACTATTATTGATAACAACTCATTATCAAACTATGACTACTTAAACAATGTTTGTATTTTAATTGCAGATGACTCAGAAGAAAACCGCAATGTTTTAAAAGAATTATTAAACAGCATAAACACTTCCATCTCTGTTTTGGAGGCAACGAATGGCAAAGAAGCCGTCCAGATTACAGCATCAAAACAACCTCATTTAATTTTCATGGATTTAGATATGCCTGAAATGAATGGAATGGAGGCTGCCAATCAAATAAAAAAAATAAATAATGATAAAGCAATAATCATTGCTAATACAGCAAGCCTGCTCACAATAAGCAAAGAAGAACTTTTTAGTTTAGGATTTGATGATTTATTGCAAAAACCAATTCGACCAAATTTTTTATTTTCAATGCTTTCAAAACACTTAGAAAAAAAAGAAAGTGCGAATTGAGAACATAATGATTTTAAAATACATAAAACATAAAAAAACCTGTCAAGTGCTTCACTTAACAGGTTTATAAATCATGCTAATCAAAAAATCAGCTACAGCTGTGTTCTATTTTCCACCTTTGCGCTTGCGCTCATTTTCATCTAAATAGATTTTACGCAAACGAATAGATTTTGGTGTCAACTCTACATATTCATCGCCTTGTATGTATTCCAATGCTTCCTCTAAAGAGAATTTCACGGCTGGTGGCAATTTCACTTTATCATCAGTACCAGAAGCACGTACGTTTGTTAGTTTTTTAGTAACTGTACAATTCACCACTAAATCGTCTTGACGAGAGTTTTCGCCAATCACCATTCCTGTATAAATTTCGTCGCCTGGCTCTACAAAGAAACGACCTCTATCTTGCAATTTATCTAAAGAATAAGCAATCGCCTCACCAGTTTCTTTAGAAATCATAGAACCATTGATACGTCCTTGAATTTCCCCTTTATGCGGCGCATAATGGGTGAATCGATGTGCCATCACTGCTTGTCCTGATGTTGCCGTAATCATATCCGTACGCAAACCTATTAAACCACGTGAAGGTATTTCAAATTCCATGATAGAACGATTTCCTTTCAAAATCATGTTTTTCATGTCGCCTTTGCGCTTTGTTATCATTTCTATTGCCGTTCCTGCTTTCTCCTCTGGCAAGTCGATAGTTAATTCTTCCATCGGCTCACATTTTGTACCGTCGATTTCTTTGTATAATACTTGTGGCTGACCTACTTGCAACTCATAGCCTTCACGGCGCATCGTCTCAATCAATACAGACAAGTGCAATACACCACGACCAAACACCAAGAAAGAATCTGCCGTATCACCTTGTTGCACACGTAAGGCTAAGTTTTTTTCTAACTCTTTAGTCAATCTATCTTTGATATGGCGCGATGTTACAAATTTGCCTTCTTTGCCAAAAAATGGTGAGTCGTTAATGGTAAACAACATGCTCATTGTTGGCTCGTCAATCGATATTGGTGCCATTGCTTCTGGTTGTTCCAAATCGGCAATAGTATCGCCAATTTCAAAACCTTCTACACCTACAATAGCACAAATTTCACCAGCAGGCACTTCTTCTGCCTTAATTTTATTCATACCTTCAAACAACAATAGTTCCTTAATACGCGATTTTACAATAGCACCATCTCGTTTAATCAAAGCTACTGGCATATTTGTTTTTAGTGAGCCTCTAAACACACGACCAATGGCAATACGACCTACAAATGAAGAATAATCTAATGATGTTACTTGCATCTGTGCTGCACCTTCTGCCGTTTTTGGTGCTGGAATATGCTCGATGATACAATCTAATAAATCGACAACGTTGGTCGTTGGCTTTTTATAATCTGTACTCATCCAGCCATTTTTAGCAGAACCATAAATAGTCGGAAAATCCAATTGTTCTTCTGTCGCATCTAATTGGAACATCAAATCAAATACTTTCTCGTGTACTTCATCTGGTGTGCAGTTTTCTTTATCTACTTTATTAATAACTACAATTGGTTTTAAGCCTAATTGTAAAGCTTTTTGTAATACAAATCGTGTTTGTGGCATCGGCCCTTCAAAAGCATCTACCAACAATAAAACGCCATCAGCCATTTTTAATACACGCTCTACTTCACCTCCAAAATCGGCGTGACCTGGTGTGTCTATCAAGTTAATCTTATAGTCGTTGTATTTCACAGCTGCATTTTTCGCCGTAATCGTAATACCACGTTCACGCTCCAACTCGTTATTGTCTAAAATTAAGACGCCTGTATTTTCATGCTCTGCAAATGTTTTGCATTCCCATAAAATTTTATCTACTAAAGTCGTCTTACCGTGGTCAACGTGTGCGATAATCGCAATATTTCTGATTTTTTGCATAGAATGATTTGTGC
>JADKZZ010000048.1 GCA_020848475.1 Chitinophagales bacterium
CGGTTGTATTGCTACCCCCTTGACTTGCATGTATTAAGCCTGCCGCTAGCGTTCATCCTGAGCCAGGATCAAACTCTCCGTTGTAATGTACTTTTAGTACGAGTTTGTTTTAAATTAATATGATTTGAGTGTGTATCATTCATTTTTTTGAACCTATTAAGGCTCCCCAATAAATCAAAGAACTTTTTTGCTTATCTTCTGATTTTTTCAGAAGGGACTGCAAAGATAGAAACTTTCTTTCAATTGTCAACAAAAAGTGGAAAATTATTTTTGGTAATTTTATCCACACTTTTATTACCGTTTTAAAGAACTCGTTTTGAATTGAATTTTTATTAGTTCGTTTCAAAAGCGGGTGCAAAGGTAACACTCTTTTTTTAATTTCCAAATTTTATTTGAAAAAAAATTAAAAATATTTTTCGTGATTGACATTTTGTAGTATTTGAAAGAACACTGCTTCTGAATTCGTTTTTGTGTTTGTTTTCAAAAGCGGATGCAAAGGTAGTAAGTGTTTTTTAATTCGCAAGTGTTTGTATGAAAATAAAAAAACATTTTATCGAGACATTTGCTAAAACACTTGATTTTATTGATAGTTTGACGTAGTTTAAGTAATTGTTTAGTTTCTTTGAAGCATTGTTAATATAAGTAATTTGGAATTCCTTTTTTTTTAACAGTTTTAATAAAAACGTATTAAAACACTATAAACCAAATAGTTGATTTATTTACTACATTTCAATAATTGCCTTCGATGTAGAAATACTATTAAACTCATTTTATGATAAATCGAGTAAAATATGTCGATTGTTTACGCGAGGATGATGTGCTGATACTCTACATTGAATTGTTTAAAATTGGTAGTACAAAGCGTCAAACTATCTTATTTTACTGATGTTTTCGCACATTTTTAAAAGATGTACAGAATAATTGAATAAAAGAATAGAATTTGAAAAGAATTTAGCTTCCTCAATAATAATAGATTGTTTTTTTTTATTTTTATTCCAATTGAATAGCAAATAATATCAAAAGCAAGTTCAGTATTGAAGAAAATCATTCGAAAAAATAGGTATAAGAATATTAAAATAGCGTCTTTTTATTTGATTTGCTAAATCTTTTTTATATAATGTAGTGGTGTAAAGGAATAATCTATGCTTGATTTTTCATTGCAAATCGATTTTTACATGTGAAAAACACACATCAAATACATGATTATCACTTTTGTTGCTATAGTGAATCTCAAAAAAAATAAAAATCGAATCTGAAAATCGAATAATCAATAGAAAAACTTTGTACAGTTCTATACGATTTGCTTAAAAGTAGATTCTAATATTATATAGATTAGTGAGTAGTATAGTAATAGTTCATGAATGCGCTCTCCTATCCTGCAAACTTGAATACATACAGTCTTATTGAAAATCTATACACGATTACTAAAGACTAATAATTACCTCATTTGATATATCGCCATTTCAATAAAAGAACAAGAATCTATTTATTTAATTAATTCCAAAAAACAGACGCAATAAAACTTAGTCATTTTTCTTAAGCCTAAGTAATGCTGATTACATAAATCAGAAGTAATATTTCTGTTTTTATACAGATCAAACAAGACTATACCTTTTATTGTCTTCTATATTTACGAGTATGATGGTTAAGCAATCATATTTATTTACACTTAAAAAAAACGAAGCTAAAAATAGACATGTTACAACTTATCATACCTTCTTCTATTATATTGACTAATGCGAATCAAGTTTGATGTCTAAAATCGAGTAAAGTCCACATTTATCAAAAAAAAGTCAATACTGTTAAAAAATCATAATTACTATTGTTTGCCATTAACGGAAAATAAGTACCTTGTAACGTAAACAAGAAAGAATACATTTATTATGCACCAATTGTCTCTTACTGACTATTTTGTCTTTATAGCCTACTTCTTAATTATTTCGTTTTATGGCTGGTTCATTTATACAAAAAAGAAAAGCGCACAAAACAATTCTACCGACTATTTCTTAGCTGAAGGAACGCTTACTTGGTGGGCAATCGGCGCCTCATTAATAGCATCAAACATTTCTGCCGAACAATTTATTGGCATGAGCGGTAGTGGTTTTAAAATGGGATTAGCCATCGCCAGCTATGAGTGGATTGCTGCTATTACATTGATAATAGTGGCTGTTTTCTTTATGCCTGTATATTTAAATAATGGCATTTATACGATGCCACAGTTTTTAGAAAAAAGATATGGCAAAAGTATTGCATTAATCATGGCAATTTTTTGGATGTTCTTATATATAGTTATTAATTTAACGACAATCTTATATCTAGGAGCACTAGCTATTAATAGTATCACAGGTTTTTCAATTTATGTGTGTATGATATTATTAGCCTTATTTGCATTATTTATCACATTAGGTGGTATGAAAGTAATAGGTTATACTGATGTTATCCAAGTAGTATTTTTAATTTTTGGTGGCTTGGTCACTACCTATATTGCATTAAATCTTGTAGCTGAAAAAACAGGCACATCAGGAGTTGTTAATGGTTTTTCAAATTTACTACAACATGCTCCAGATCATTTCCACATGGTATTTAAAAAAGAAAATCCCAATTTCATGGATTTGCCAGGCTTAACCGTATTATTAGGTGGTATGTGGATTGCTAATTTTAGTTATTGGGGTTGCAATCAATATATCACACAACGTGCTTTAGGTGCTGACTTACAAACCGCGAGACGAGGAATTTTATTCGCTGCATTTTTAAAATTATTAATGCCGATTATTGTCGTGCTTCCAGGTATTGCTGCTTATGTATTATATCAAAATGGAAGCTTCGCAAACGAAATGACAGTTAATGGTCAGCTTGTGGTTGACAAAGCCTATCCTACATTATTAAATTTATTACCTATTGGATTAAAAGGATTAGCATTTGCAGCATTAACTGCGGCTGTTGTTGCATCACTTGCTGGCAAAACAAATTCCATCTCTACTATATTTAGTTTAGACATCTATAAAAAATACATTAACAAAGATGCTTCCGAAAAACAATTGATTTCTGTAGGCAAAATTGTCATTATATTTTCATTGATTATTGCAGTGATTATCGCTCCTTTGTTAGGTATTGACAAACAAGGTGGTTTTCAAGTAATTCAAGAGTACACAGGATTTATCAGTCCAGGTATTTTAGCTTTATTTTTATTAGGTATGTTTTGGAAAAAAACAACAAATAAAGCAGCTATTTTCGGCGCATTGGCAAGCTTAGCTTTTTCTGTTTTTCTAAAATTTATACCTCAATATATAGATTTATCTTTCTTGTCTACTTTAGGATTTGCTAAAGCAAATGCTGAAGGCATTTATGAAATTCCATTTTTAGACAGAATGGGGTTTGTCTTCTTGTTCTGTATAATAGGTATGATTCTTATTAGTTTATTATCAAGTGATGAAAAACAACAAGAGCAATTAAACATCAACAAACAACAATTTAAAGTAGATAAATTATTTTTTATTGGTAGTGCAATAGTAATTATACTTCTCGTTCTACTTTATACTATTTTTTGGTAAGCAAATTCAAACACTTTTTTTATGAATAAAACATTTTTCCTACTATTACTCACATTCTGCTCCATTACATTCTTAGGAGCACAAACAGCTACTGTTAAAGGTCTTGTAAAACAAGAAAATAACAATGAGCCATTAATCGGCGTTAACGTGTCTGTACAAGGCACCAATGATGGTACGACAACCGATTTAGACGGACTTTATGAATTAAAATTAGCGCCAGGAAGCTACACAATTGTTTTTACATACGTTGGCTATGACGACAGAACAGAAACAGTAGTACTCGCAGCAAACGAAACTAAAACATTAGACATTGCGTTTATGGAAAACACTAATTTGCTTAGCACTGTCGTAGTTTCTGGCAGTAGATATGAGAAAAAATTAAGTGAAGAAATCGTCTCTATGGATGTAATAAAACCACAATTTATAGAAAAACAAAACATTACAGATTTAGGTTCTGCTGTTAGAAGAAACCCTGGTGTTACTATAATTGATGGTCAGTTTAATATTCGCGGTGGCTCAGGCTGGAGTTTTGGCGCTGGATCAAGAGTTTCAATTTTGCTTGATGGCTATCCAGTGCTTCAACCGGCAAGTGGCAGTAGCTCTGGCTTAGGCTTGCCAATGGAAAGTGTTGGACAAATAGAAATCATCAAAGGTGCTGCATCTGCATTATATGGCTCATCAGCATTAAATGGTATTGTCAACTTAAGAACTGCACACGCAACAACAGATCCTGAAACAACAATCGCATTTTATGGTACTGTAAATGACAACCCAACAAAAACTGAGAAATATTTCGATGCTGCTGGCAACCTACAAACAGAAAAGATTGATAAAAGATGGTGGGTTTTAGATAGTGTATATCTTCCAGGTGTAGGTTTTACAGGCAAAGACACTACAATATTAAATGAAAATAAAACAAGACCACATAGCTTTGGTTTTACTTTTTCAAACAGACAAAAAATTGGTAGAGTAGATTTAGTTATGGGTGGTCAATTTTCTCGTCATGTAGGTATGTATTGGGGCACACAAGGTGCAAGTGGTCGTTTCAATGTAGGCGCACGCTACAACATCAATACAAAATGGCGTGTAGGGATTAACGTAAACTTATCGTTCGGTAAAGGTGCAAGCACTTTCCTTTGGGGAAATTACAGAGGCGTAAACAAATATGTGCCAAGTCTTGATATGATGCCAACACAAAGTAAGTACTATAATGGCTCAGTTGATCCTTATATGAATTATAGTGATACAAAAGGTAATAGCCACAAAATATTAACCCGTTATTTAGGTACATTAAATAATAACTCTGATAACCGTAGCAATGGTAGTACAATATTATATGGTGAATATCAATATCAACGTAGAATTGACAAAATAAACATGAATATCTCTACTGGTATCGTGGCACAATACAACTTCACTTCTAAATCGCCTTTGTATGGCAATGAGATTTTGAAAGCAGACAATGAAGCATTTTATGTACAATTAGATAATAAATTCTGGAAACGCCTAAGCACATCTGTTGGCTTCCGTTTAGAAACTAATAAAATGACAGACACTAAACGTGAAGTAAAACCTGTATTCCGTGTAGGTGTTAACGTTGAAGCGGCAAAATACACATTTATTAGAGCTTCATTCGGACAAGGTTACCGTTTCCCATCTATTGCAGAGCGTTTCATCTTAACAGACTTCAGCGGTTTTGCTATCGTTCCGAATCCAATCTTAAAATCTGAGACTGGCTTTAGTGCGGAATTAGGTATCAAACAAGGTATTCCTTTTGGCAAAAACTTTAATGCATTTATCGATGTTGCTGGTTTCTATACAGAATATACCAATATGATGGAATTCACACCAGTTGGTGTGGGCAGCCCAATACCAACACCACCAGGCTCTGTATTGTCATTTGCTTCACAAAACGTTGGAAATACAAGAATCTATGGTACTGAAGTCAGCCTTACAGGAGCAGGAAAATTATATAAATTCCCAACTACATTAGTAATTGGTTACACATACATCAAACCTGAGTTCAAAAAATTCGATCCTATCGTAGCATTTGGTGTTGCTGACTATAATATTTTAAAATACAGATTCAGACACACATTCACAGCTATGTGGGACATCGACTTCAAAGGATTTGGATTTGGAACTAACGTACAATACTTCAGTGCACTAGAAAACTACGATACTATATTCGACATCATTGGTGTTGGTATCGAACAATTCAGAAATACAACACTAAAGAAAAATGCTGCTAATTTACCTGCACATAAGAAATTTAAAGGCTCAGCAACTTGGGATTTAAGAGCAAGCTATGGATTTGGTAAAAACAGCAAATACACCTTATCTTTCTTAGTTAATAATGTTTTAAACAAAGAATTCTCGCTCCGTCCAGGTATCTTAGAAGGCAACAGAACATATACTGTTAGAATCGAAATGAAATTTAAATAATAGATAAATGAATCGATCGGAATTTTTAAAACTATGTGCTATTTTAGGTATCGGCTCTACGATACCTAAAAGCATATTAGCGAATGACCTTTTTAACGACTTAAGAAGTTCAGACTTTGGAAATGATTTTGTTTGGGGAACAGCTACTGCTTCCTACCAAATTGAAGGCGCTTGGAATGTAGATGGAAAAGGTGAGTCGATTTGGGATAGATTTGCACATCAACCACGCAACATCAAAACTAAAGAAAATGGCGATGTCGCTTGCGATTTTTACAATAGATATAATGAGGACATTGAATTAATGCGCGACATGCACATTAAGCATTCTCGTTTTTCTATCAGCTGGCCTAGACTTTTGCCAGAAGGCACAGGAAAAATCAATCAAAAAGGAATCGATTTTTACGATCGCGTAATTGACAAATATCTCAAAGAAAACATTACACCTTGGGCAACACTTTACCATTGGGATTTGCCTCAAAAACTACAGGATAAAGGTGGTTGGGAAAATCGTGATATATTAGGTTGGTTTGAAGAATATGTATCTCTCTGTGCTCATAAATTTGGCGATAGAGTAAAAAACTGGATGGTATTTAATGAACCAGGAACATTTGTACCGCTTGGCTATCTTATAAAAATACATGCGCCTGGCAAATTCGGCTTTAATCATTTTTTACCAGCCTTACACCACGTTTCGTTAGCACATGGCGTTGGTGGTCGTGTGCTAAAAAATGTAGTAAAAGACGGCAATATCGGCACTACATTCTCTTGCAGCCATGTTGATCCATATAAAAACAATGAGCGATTTATTCAGTCTGCTAAACGTATGGACGCTTTTACCAATCGCATGTACATCGAACCTATCTTGGGTTTAGGTTATCCTACAGCGGAGATTCCTAAACTTAAAAAAATGGAAAAATATTTCAAACCAGATGATGAAAAAAATCTGCCTTTTGATTTTGATTTCATCGGATTGCAAAATTATTCTCGTATTGTAAGCAAACCTTTGCAGATTGTTCCAGGTTTACATGCTATGAATGTAAAAGCAAAAAAACTTGGACATGACATTACGGAAATGGGCTGGGAAGTATATCCGGAAGGTATGTATAAAATTATCAAGCAGATTGCTGCCTACAAAAACATCAAGAAAATTTACATTACCGAAAATGGCGTAGCGTTTAAAGACTCTTTTGTAAATGGCAACATCAATGATACTAAGCGTATTCAGTTTTTAAAAGATTATTTGAAACAAATACTTCGTGCAAAAAAAGAAGGCGTTGATATTGGTGGTTACTTTGTGTGGAGCTTTATGGACAACTTCGAATGGGCGGAAGGCTATCATCCAAGATTTGGATTAGTGCACGTAGATTTCAAGACACAGCAACGTATTATCAAAGATTCCGGAAAATGGTTTAGCGAATTCCTTCAAAAATAAAATATTATTACACATCATGAAAAAAACAATTCCATTTTGGATTATCCTATTTAGTATATTAAGTGCAAATGCACAACAGCATTTATTTAGTGGCAAACCTGTTATTCATACACCTACGGAAATTGGAAATTATCCAAATACACCGTTCCTTTATAAAATTCCAGCTACAGGCGAAAGGCCATTACAAATACAAGTGAGCGGTTTGCCACAAGGTTTAGTATTTGATGACAAAACAAATATAATTACAGGACAGATTAATACAGCTTCAAAGTTTAATATTAACATCACTGCAACAAACAAGGAAGGCAGCACCACAAAAAGCTCCACTTTAGTTTTTGGCGATAAATTATGTTTAACACCACCATTAGGCTGGAACAGTTGGAACGTATATGCACATGAAGTTACCGAAGATATTATTCTAAAAGTCGCTGATGCCATGCAAAAAAATGGCATGCAAGATGTAGGTTATGAATATATCAATCTTGATGATTATTGGCATGCTGACCAACGTGAAGCAAACGGCAATCCAAAAGTTGATTCTATTAAGTTTCCACATGGCATCAAATGGTTAGCAGATCAACTACATAGCAAAGGTTTTAAATTGGGAATTTATTCTTGTGCTGGCGACATGACCTGTGGCCGAAGATTTGGCGGTTACAATTATGAAGAAATCGACGCAAAGCAGTATGCAGCTTGGGGAATCGATTTATTAAAATATGATTATTGTTTCGTTCCGAAAGGCAAAGAAATTGCAATGACACGATTTGTAAAAATGGGAAATGCCTTGAAAAATTCTGGTCGTTCTATTGTATATAGCTTGTGCGAATGGGGAAAAAATGAGCCATGGCTTTGGGCTGACAGTGCCAATGCACATTACTACAGAACGACAGACGATATCTTTGAAAGATGGAATGGTTTGAGCTTTGGCTACGAAGGTGTATTTAGTATTGTCAATCAAAATGAAAAATTAGCACAATATGCAAAACCAGGTCATTGGAACGATCCTGATATGTTGTTAGTCGCTAATAATGGCAATGGTTTAGCAACAGGTAAGCAAAAACGTTTTAAGGCATTAAGTGATGCGCAGTATGGTTCACATTTTGCAATGTGGTGTTTTATGAATTCGCCATTACTTTCCTCGGCTGATCCTTCTAAACTAAATGACAAAAATCTAAATTTACTATTAGACAGTACTTTATTAGCTATACAACAAGATGTGAGCCATCAACAAGCTTCATTATTGTCTAAGAAAAATGGCATTTATGTTTTCAAAAAACAATTGAGTAATAACAAAACCGCTTATTTATTTGTTAATAAATCAAAAAGAAATAAAAATGTCAAATTAGCTGATTTTATTAATGGAACAGTCATTTCAAACCAGCCAAAATTCATCAGCAATAACAAAGAAAGTTTGTCAATTGCAGCACATGATTATTCTATCATTTTACAATAAGAAGTCTGAAATATAAATCTCACTAGAATGACCATGGTTTTTTAGCCATGGTTTTTTTATTTTCTTCATTAATAATTCTATAATCTAAGGTTGATACATTATTTAGTAATTTCGTTACAATACTGAATTCTATTAGGTTTCAAGAAAATATTAAAGCATGAAAAAACACAATTTTGGAGCAGGTCCATCTATTTTACCGCAAGAGGTTTTTGAGCAAAGCGCACAAGCTTGTTTAGATTACAATGGCATCGGACTTTCTTTATTAGAGATATCGCACAGGAGCAAAGAGTTTACGGCCATTCTCGAGGAAAGTATTTCCTTGATAAAATCATTACTCAATGTACCAGATGATTATAGCATTTTATTCTTACAAGGTGGTGCTAATATGCAATTCAATATGATTCCTTACAACATCTTAAATGAAGAGGAAACAGCATTATTTATCGAAACAGATATTTGGTCAACACGTGCCGAAGAAGAAACACGATTATACGGAAAGACCAGCATTATAGCATCTTCAAAAGCAGATCAATTCAAATATATTCCAAAAGATTTTACCGTAGATAAAGATGCAGCCTATTTGCATATCACGTCGAATAACACTATATATGGAACTGAATTTTTTGAAGATAGAGATTATGGCGTTCCGCTAGTTTGCGACATGAGTTCTGATATATTTTCGCGTCCTGTAGATGTTTCCAAATACCACTTAATTTATGCAGGTGCGCAAAAAAACTTGGGTTGTTCAGGAATTACATTAGTCATTATAAAAAATGAATGGTTAGGCAGAGCCAAACGTGCGAAATCGAAAATGTGGGATTATAGTGTGTATGCTAAAAACAATTCATTATACAACACACCACCAGTATTTACAATCTATACATGCTTGCTCACATTACGTTGGTTAAATAAGCTAGGTGGCTTGCAGGTTATGGAGCAACGCAATAAAGCAAAAGCCAAATTATTGTATGCTGAAATAGACAGGAATCCATTGTTTACAGGACACGCGGCAGTAGAAGATCGTAGCCGAATGAATATAAATTTTGTAACAACACATGCTGAAGATGAAGACAAATTTTTAGAATTTGTAAAGCCTTATCAAATTCATGGCATCAAAGGCTATCGTACTGTTGGTGGTTTTAGAGCATCTTGTTATAATGCATTGCCCATTGAGAGCGTACAAGTCTTGGTGCAAGCCATGCAAGATTTTGAAAAAGCTAGATAAGCTAAAACATTAATTAGTTAGCAAGTGAAACGCCGTTTAATACAATGACATCAAAAGGTGGCATATTAAAATTTATCTGCGTATCAATATCAATTTCCTTTCCGATAATGTCAGCATAATTTGTTTGTTTATTAAAAGCGGGCTTCAATACAATTTTACCATTTATATAATTTGGAATATCGAGTGCCTGTCTAAGTGTTGTCGAGAAAAGCTTATTCATTCCACTTGGATTACGCAATGTTAGCGTAGATTTTTGCTCATTCCATGCTGCCCAACCATAGATATTGGCTTGCTTACCGTCCCATGGATTGCCACCAACCCAATGGCTATCAGCCAATACATCAGCGTTACTACGATGCCACGCGATACAATCAGCTAATGCTGCCCAAAGTGCTCCATCTTCGCCAATATTACTCATCAAGTCACTATCTAAATACAATTCTACCATGTTTGTGCCACATGCAAAGGCACAGCGCATTTCTTTTACAATACCATCAAAAGTAGCTTTAGAATTATCATGAGGCATCTCTGAAGGTGGACCATATTTAGTGACGATTAATCCATGTGTCATAATTGAATTTATAGGACTAAAAGGTGCATTCTGAACGAAGTTTTGATATACCAAACGGTCTCGATACGTTATCCATTTTTCCCGCTTGTTGCCTTGATTTCCGATGGTTCCAAAATCACCTTCTTGCCGCCAAACAGCATCACTATAACGCAACCAAAAAGGTGATGCCCAAGTGCCAACAGTAGAATTGATGAATAAATCTGGCTGCTGTTTACGAAGCACATTTATTACGTTGATAATACATTCTGCATCTTCATCATTCTTTGGTCCAACAGCACTAAAAAAATCACTAATCCCATCAAATTTAAAATAACGCATATTATAATTGCTGACCATTTGCGAGCAACTGCTAACAAATGCATCGAAGTATTCTTTATTGGAAAGTTGGAAATTTTTTAGTCGCGTTCCGTGAGTGCCATTCCAAAATGCCAATCGATTTTTTTTGGAAGCACCATAACCGCCCACTGGACTTAACCATGTGCCAATTCCACAATTCTGTTCTTTAGCTTTCGCATTTACGGAAGAAAATCCATTGGGAAAACCAACATGAAAATCCCATAAACTATTGAAATTATCCCAACCATCATCCCATACAAATGCATCAATATTTGTTTTATGTTTGGTAAATAAATTACTCTTCCACGAATCTAGTACAG
>JADKZZ010000049.1 GCA_020848475.1 Chitinophagales bacterium
CTAAAATCGGAATAGATGATGCAAATATCTATTTTGTGTATATGAAAAACTTTGCTGATGGCAAGGGATTTGTATATAATGTAGGCAGTGAAAGTGTTGAAGGATTTACCTCTATATTATGGACATTAATTGGTAGTTTCATTTTTATATTTACCAATCACATAGAAATATGTTTGCTTATTATTAATGTTGTTTTACTTTTTTTTACACTCAAAATTGCAATTAAGATCATTGAATTATTTATAAAAGATGAGCACTTGTCTGCTAATTATATCACTTTATTTTTAGGATTTTTAGTCGTATTTCCCGGCTTTTATGATTGGACAGTATTATCACTTTTAGAAACAGGCTTGTGGACTTTTGAATTGGTATTATTTACTTACTTATTAATAGTGCCATACTTAAACAATAACTTTTCTTTTCAAAAATCAACTATAATAATATCACTACTTTTTCCATTTTTTATTATTACGCGACCAGAAAGTATATTAATAGGATTGGTTTTTATAGCTATTCGTGTTTTACAATTGTTTTTGGAAAAAATTTCTTTTAGGAAAATACTCATTCATACAATACCATTGTGTGTTGTTTTTATAATGTCATTAATAGCATTAACAAAATGGCGTTTATATTATTTTGGCTATCCATTTCCTAATACTTATTATGTAAAAATGTCTGATGGATTTTTAAATAATCTGTTTGAAGGTGCAATTTATTTAGGGAAATATGTTAGTAGGACGAATCCATTAATTATTGCATTTTTAGTATTAATATTTATCTGGTTTATAAAAATGATAAATGAAAAAGATTACACAACTACCAATAAAATAATTTTCTCCTTAGTTATAATTTCTTTAGTTGGTATTGGTATTCCATTCTATACAGGCGGTGATCATTTCCGCATGTCTCGATTTTATCAAGCATTTAGTCCGATTTTTCATTTGTGTTTTCTTTTTTTGATGCTATCATTCAGCCATCAGAATAAATTGATAAACAAGATTACATCATCAAGAAAGAAGATATTCCTATCAATATTGATTTTGTCATTTCTACCACTTAAGAGTCTTTACGTTTTATTTGTTAATAACAAATATTCCATTGCAATTGAATTTGATATTGCGAATGAAAACAGAAAATTTGGCAATCAGCTCAATTCATTTTTTGATTATCAGAAGAAGCCATCAGTAGGTGTAATTGCTGCAGGCGGTTTTGCATATACCTATAATGGATATGTGAATGATGTTTTAGGTTTAAACAATATAGAGGTTGCGCATACAATTAATGACCGACCTAAAGATATTTTAAAAGGACACCGTGCATTTAATAAAACTGTATTTTTAAAACAAAAACCAGATTTATTTTTATTTGAGTTTGTTGCAGATACATCAAAATTTATTCCTTTTACAAAAAGAGATTACATTGTTAATGGTTTTGGTGGAAAAGTTATAAGACACATTTACAATGATACAGATTTTAAAAAGCAATATTCACCTGTATTTATTACAAATAAGAAAGCTAAGCAAACATTATTCGCCTATGCCAGCAAGCAATTTTTAAATAAATTGGATACTGCATTATATGTTTATAAAAATGTGAAGTAATCGTACTACATCAAAGCATTAGCAAAAGCCAGCAATTTTTCTTCCTGCCATCTTCCTGCCATCAGCTGAATGCCAATAGGCAAGCCGTTCGATGTTGTATATAATGGTAATGAAATGCCTGGAATGCCTGCAATATTTGCCTGAACGGTAAATATATCACCTAAAAATGAAGCGATGGAATCTTGCACTTCGCCAATCTTATAAGCTGGTGTTGGTGCGGTTGGACATAGTATAAAATCGTATTCTTCTAAAGTATTGTAGGTTTTTTCTGCTACTATTCTTCTTACTTTTTGTGCTTTGGAATAATAGGCATCGTAGTAGCCAGCACTCAACACAAAAGCACCGCTCATAATTCTGCGTTGCACTTCTTTGCCAAATCCTTGTGAGCGTGTTAGCTTATATGTAGATTCTAAATCAGTAGCTTCTTTGGCATGATAGCCAAACTTTACACCATCATAACGCGACAGATTGGAAGATGCTTCCGCTGTGGTTAATACATAATAGGCAGGCACGATATAATCTAACTCATCAAACGCAATGGCATCTACTTGGTGACCTTCACTTTTTAATCTTTCAATACATTGCAAGGTGGCGGCACTTACTTCCTTGTCAACGCCAGCATGTTCGATGGCATTTTTATAATAGGAAATTTTATATTTTTTATTGGATGATATATTGTTTGAATAACTAGGAATTGCTCGCGGAGAACAAGTTGCATCATAAGCATCAGCACCTGCAATGACTTCTAAAATCAAAGCGGCATCTTCAATAGTATGTGTAAATGTGCCAATCTGGTCGAATGAAGAACCGTAGGCCATCAATCCATAACGAGAAACTCTGCCGTAGGTTGGTTTCAAACCGACTATACCACAAAATGAAGCGGGCTGACGAATCGAACCACCCGTATCAGACCCTAAAGCTGCTAAACATAAATTGGCAGCGACAGCCACAGCAGAGCCACCAGATGAGCCACCTGAAACACGTTTTGTGTCAACAGGATTTTTGACAGCACCATAATATGAATTTTCATTACTGCCACCCATCGCAAATTCATCGCAGTTGGTACTGCCAATGATAATGGCATCTTCCGCCAATAATTTCTCTACTACAGTTGCAGAATAGGGCGAAATAAAACCTGATAGGATTTTTGAAGCGCCTGTAGCGATATGATTTTTATAAACAATATTGTCTTTGATAGCAATCGTTAAACCAAAAAGTCTGCCTAATGGCTGATTAGATTGTAATTTTTCGTCTATTTTTTTGGCACTTGCCAATGCGCTTTCTTCAAATACTGTAACAAACGCATTGAGTTCTTTCTGCGCTAAAATATTGGAGATAGATTGTTGTGTAAGCGCAGTTGCTGTGATTTTTTTATTATATAAATCTTCTTGCAGCGTCTTTAGAGATCTGTACACTTCCACGTAGTATTAAATTAAATTACTTGCTTTCTGGCAATTTTTTGCTCTCGTCTTCTTTTAGTCCTTTTTCAAACTCATCTTGAAGATTGTTTTTCGCTGAGTTAAATTCGCGAATTCCTTTACCAACGCCACGCATCAATTCAGGTATTTTTTTACCACCAAAAAGTAAAACTACTATTGCTAAGATGAACCAAAGTTCGGGTCCGTGCATTCCAAACATACTTAAGTTATTTGTACAAATTTACTACTTTTTAGTATTAAAATGTTGTTTTTAATGGACTTAGTTTGTTATTAATATTTAAAGAAAGGAAGTTGTACAATAGAACATTATCGACTTTTAAATACAATAACGCATTGTGTAATTTAAATTAAATTTCTCATTTTTATACAATTGTTATCAAGCTCAATCTTTTTGTTACTTTTTTTCTTAGTCAAAAAAAGTAACCCAAAAAGACATGGCAAAAATATCGCTCCACGCTAATAGCCATACTTTGCTGGCGATTTTTGCCAGCCCACGCTTCTTTATATACTGCAAAATCCAGATTTCTACATTTATCTCTATTTTTTAATCTTTTTAACCGCACAATGGCTTACAATAAACAATAGATATGCGACATGTTTCGACATGTTAGTCCTCTATATCTTTGAATTTGTCGATGTCTCTGCGGTCTTTTTTCGTAGGCCTGCCAGTACCTTTGTCCCTAACTTCAAAAAACACGGAAGGAAATTTGAGTTTATCTTTTTCTTCTGGTGGTGTTAAGTCTTCATAGCAGGTAAGGGCAATAGGTGCACCTACTCTTTTTTCTATCAATTTAATCGATTTGAGCGTCCATTTTTCACCTTGTCTATTTATGTTAATGATTTGTCCTACTTTTAATAGATATGATGCTTTGACAGTCTCGCCGTCAATTTTTACCTTTCCTGCAGTGCAAGCATCTGTGGCTAAAGTACGTGTTTTGTAAAGACGGATAGACCAAAGCCATTTGTCTATTCTAATTTTTTGTATTTCATTCATATTTTTGGCAATATATTTGCATAACAATTTAAAAACTACAAATTTTATACTTTTACAAAACAAAAATAACGATGCGTAGATTATTATTTATACTTTTTATTGTTTTGAGTGCATCTGCATTGCTCTTGGCAAAACCTCCTAAAATGCCAAAACCCAAAAAAGGCACGGATTGGGTGGATCCATTTAAGCCGAAGCCACTTGTCAATATCTATGGCAATTGGATTTGGAAAGAAACTGATTGCTGTGGTGCACGCCGTGGTATTTCTAATCCAGAAAATACAAATGATGCTATTGCATTAGAATTGAAAAGTGATAACACATTTTTAGAAACACATGCTAAATCTACAGCATTGCCAAGGAGTGGCACGGTGATAATGTTTAAAGAAAACAACATCGACATGGTGCAGTTTAATGACGAGAGACCAGCGCAATATTTCTTATCGAACAATGGAGACACACTCACGCTGAGTTGGAAGTATATGGAATTACAAACGGAAAAATATATCCGTAAAAAATAAAAACCGAGTTAAAAAGCTTGTTTTATCAATGTAAGGACTGTCTGTATTTCAGTTTCTGTTGTATATTTTCCCAAACTGAAACGTATTGATTTTTCTGCTTGTTCACGCGATAAACCCATAGCTGTAAGCACATGCGATGGTGTGTTTTCTGCCGATGTGCAGGCAGAGCCTGTGGCGATGGACAATAGTGATTTTGTTTGTCTGATTAAATCGACGGCTTTGAATGGAAATGTAATATTAGAAGTGTTAGCAAGCCTTATTGCGTGCTTGCCATTAATGTTTATTTTATCTTGATAATGTGCTAGCAATGCATCTTCTAATTCATCTCTTAGTTTTTCGATGAATTTGTTTTCGCCAATGATATCGCAGGCTTTTCCTAAGCCGACTATCGCCGGCACGTTGAGCGTGCCACTCCGCCAGCCACGTTCGTGGCCACCGCCATGCAACAAAGGTTCGAGTGCTACTCTTGGATTTTTTCGCCGTACAAATAAAGCACCAATGCCTTTTGGTCCATACATTTTATGTGCCGAAAGACACATCAGGTCGATACCATCTGCTTGCACGTTTATTGGCATTTTTCCGATGGCTTGTGTGGCATCGCAAAAGAAAATGCTATTTTTCTGATGTGTGATTTGTGCTATTTTTTTAATGTCTTGAACGACGCCTGTTTCATTGTTGGCATACATCACACATACTAAAATGGTTTCATGAGAAATGGCCTTATCTAATTCATCTAAGTCGATTAATCCATCTTTATCTACATTTAAATAAGTAATTGTCGCGCATTTTTTTTCGAGATATTTGCAAGTATCTATCACGGCTTTGTGTTCTGTTTTTACAGTCACGATGTGTTTGCCTTTATGCTGATACAATTGAAAAACACCTTTAATTGCGTGGTTGATGGCTTCAGTGCTTCCTGAGGTAAATATGATTTCTTGCGCTTCGCAATGAATGGTATTGGCTACATGGTGACGCGCAATTTCGACGGCATCTTTTGCCTGTGCGCCCAAAAGGTGCGTACTGCTGGCGGCATTACCAAATTTTTCAGAGAAATAAGGCAACATGGTTTGAAGCACTTGTTCGTCCACCGGTGTCGTTGCATTATAGTCTAAATAAATCACGAAGTAAAATTATACATTTTTGAACATATTTTTTCACGACGAATGCTTAGCGTCAGTTAAAGTTAATTGCAATATGGTTAAAATATTAAATGCTTGTAAAATCATTTTATTACTTCTAAATTGGTATCAATATGAAAAAAATAGACCATATCGGCATAGCCGTAAAAGATTTAGCATCGTCAAACGAGCTTTTTACAAAATTATTTAATAAGCCACCATTTCACCAAGAAGAAGTAATCAGTGAAAAACTAGATGTTTCCTTTTTTGATTTAGGAGATACTAAAGTGGAGCTAATGCAAGCACATACACCAGAAAGTAAAGTGTATAAATATTTAGAAAAAAAAGGCGAAGGTATTCATCATGTTTGCTTTGAAGTAGAAAATATAGAAGCTGAAATGGAGCGTTTGAAATCTGAAGGCTTTCAGCCTTTAACAGAAAAACCTTACATTGGTGCATTAAATAAACGGGTGTGTTTTTTTCATCCAAAGACAACAAATGGCATTTTGATTGAATTGTGTCAGAAAATGAAATAAGCTATTTTAAGCGTAGTCTATTTTATTTTGAAAATAAAACGCTTGTTGATATTTAATGTAAACCAGGTAAGAAAATAAGCTGTTAGCACACATGAAATAATAAATACAATGTAAAACCAACCATTGTGATTGATGTAATACATAGTATTTAAGGCGATAGCTGCTATTGACAAGCGAATATATTCCACATATTTTACCCAGTTTTTTTGTTCTAAAATGGCACTACAAATCACTGTAGAAAGCATTAAAATACTGAAGAAAACTATCTTGTAAAAGATACTCAAATGCTCGTAATAAAGTAAATAAGCAGACAAACCAATAATGATGCAAACAAACTGAGCTAATACATATAAATTCAAATTTTTACTGCTCGCATTTGCATCGTATTTCGGTGTTGATTTATCGACTGCTGGAATGACTAATTGTCCACCAAAAGCATTCGGTTGCCAGCCAGGTTTTGCGAAAATAAGTTTCAATTTATCTGCGAATGAATATGGTTTCGCTTTCTTCACCAACATCACATAATATTCGATATTTGCCCATGCTGGATTCCAACTTTTTAGCGGTGTAGTGATACCATACGTTGGCGCTTCTTCTTCTGCTTGAAAGGTGCCAAATAGTCTGTCCCAAATGATAAACATGCCACCGTGATTTTTATCGATGTATTTTGGATTTACACCATGATGCACACGATGATGTGACGGAGTGTTGAAAATATATTCAAACCATTCCGGCATGCGGTGAACTGCTTTTGTGTGTATCCAAAATTGATAAAAGGAATTGATACTGGCGCAAATACCTAAGGTCAAAACATCGACACCTAGAAATGCAATTGGTAAGAAAAAAATAAAGGCTAAAAAACTATGTATCCACGATTGGCGAAGCGCAACACTTAAATTATATTCTTCACTTTGATGATGTACCACATGTGCTCCCCAAAATAAATTGATTTCATGACCAAAACGATGCGCCCAATAAAAACAGAAATCAAATAAGATGAGCACAACAATATATGCTGTAATTCCATGTAGATGTAGCACTGCAAATTTTTCCATCACAAAAACATAAGCACTTAATAGTAGTCCTGTTGTAAGGAGCTTAAACAATAGATGGCTAACGCCAATATTTAAATTGGTGATGGTGTCATTGAGCCTATAGTATTCTGGATGTTTCTTGCGTGTGGCAAAAAATTCGATGACGATGAATATCAAAAAAATAGGTATTGCAATAACGGTGCTAAGGTGTTCCATTTTTAAAAATTTAAGTTATTGTAGCTTTAATATTATTAATATTGCAGTACAAATAAAGTTAATGTTTGTTTACTAAGAATACAAGTATCAATATTTATTTTAACAAGACTTTACCAATAGAATATGACATTCATAGAAAAAATAAACAAGATTATTACGCAATATATAATCCGAAAAGCATCGAAAAATAAAGCTGTTGATATCGTTGAAGTACGTACGAAGCAATTAGGTTTATTATCGGTTGTAAATGAAACGGATTTATGTATAAAAAACACACTTTTTATACCATATCGATTATTGTCTATCGAAACAGATTTGCTCAATAAAGATGGAATTAAAGTTGGTAAGATGAGCTACGATAAACCAATACGTGTGAAAGGAAATGCTGAAGTTGTATTTACAACGGTTTCTGAAATCAGTATTATCACTTCATTTTTTCAAGCACTATCAAATCTATTATCACAGCCAATTTGGATGCGAAGCGTAGGCATTGCCAAGGTGAAAGTGCTATGGTGGACTATCGATTTGCCAATTGATGACGTATTTGAAATTCAGACCTCAAAAATTAAAATTATTCCAACCGAAACAGAAGAGGAAAGACAGCTGCGTATTGCATCTAATGAAATAAAAAAGCAACAGCGTGCAGCTGAAAAGGAAGAGAAAAAAAACAAAAAGGAAGAAAATCGCGCTGAGCGAAAAGAGACTATTTTAAAAAGAAGGCACAAAGAAAATTATATTCCGAAAGAACAACGCGAAATTCTAAACGATAATATTAAAGATGCTACTGTTGATGCAAACATCGAATTAGAAACATCTGTAAACATGGAAAATGCAACACAACAAACGTCTGAACCATTAGCAAATACTAATGATACAGCGCAAACAAGCAAAACGCAATCTACAGACGATACTGCAGATAATACTTAAAGTAATTACAATTGCTTTGTATTTCTTTGAAATATGCAGTTTGTGCATAATAAGTCTTTAAGCGTTTAAACATTGGACGATTGGTGGAATTGTACAATTGTTTGAGATTGCTATAAAAATTAAAATCTTCAGCAGAGAAAAGCAAATCCAACTCGCATTTTGAAGCTTGAAAAACTGCCTTTGCTTTCAGTTCTTTATCAGATGAAAGGCTTTCCGCTTTAAGATAGTAATCATACGGTTTTTTAGGTTGATTGTAGCTAATTAAACCAGCACCAGCATTGTAATTATAAGATTTTTTTAGCTTATTTGGAATCGTGTTGTATGTGTACACATACGACAAATAATAATTGCCTGGCTCGTAAAAAAAGAAATTTCTATAAAAACCCCAAAGTGAAGTGTTGTAATAAAAATTGCCTAATAAAAAGTTGGCTTTAGCAGCATTTTCATCGTTTCCAATTGCTGTTTTCTTCAATTGTATCAAGGCTTCTACCAATTGCTGTTTGTTCATCTTGTTATTTATAAATGCAAAAGATTCATAGGTTTTGTCATTAAAAGCATTGTCAATATTATCGTCAAAATAGGTTTGTACTTTGCTGCTAAATATACCAGCATCAATATTGGAATAGCCATTAAAAACGCCGTCTTTTTCGATGATGCTTTCCTTCCCTTCGTCATCATATTGATATTCGTGGATTTTTAAAAATGCTATATTTTTATTTATTTTTTTATACCAAACTAAAGCATTTTCTAAGTCATCATTTTTGAAATAATGTGTGCCTTTCAAATCATATAATTCTAATAATGGCTCTTTGCTTTTTATCTTGTTATTGATTAGCGATTGTTCAAATTCACTTTTGTTTTCTTTCTCAAATAATGCAATCAAATCAGTGATGATGTTGATATTTAAGGAGCCATATAAACCAGAGAAATCATTGTGACATAAAAATGCTTTTGCAAAATTATTTTGCATGATATAGTTGTGTGCTAAAATTTCATACACAAAATGCTTTTCATTTTCATTGCTGATTTTACTAAGATAACGCTCATTTATTTTTTGTTCAGCTGTGGCATCAATAGTTTTTAAATTAGCGATGTACGCACAAAAAGAGGTTCTGTTGCTTTGTGCAACGATGTCTTTGTCGTCTGAAATTACTTTATCTGCAGTGTTTTTCGCTTTCTGGTAATCGCCGTTGAGTAAATATAAATGCGCTACATACGCTTGCCAAAAATCTGTTCGACTTACTTTTTTTTCTTTCAGTAAGGTTTCTGTAAATAAGATTATTTTTTGTAAAAATACTTTACTATTGGCGTCGAGTGTTGGAAACGTTGAATTTCTGATATACTCATAATCATTTGGCACTAAAAAAGCTTTATGTTCTAATTGCATTAAAGCGCGACATGCCATCAATTCTAAGTAGGCACTTTTTGGCGCAACTGCATAAATATTTTTCATTTCAGACAAGCCATTTGAAAATTTATTAAAGCCGCGCAGCACATACAAAGCTGCTTTTTCGTTAGCAGTTTTGCAATATGCAATCGACTTGTTAAAGTCCATTTGATTCGAAATTCTAAAACTCGCGTAGCAAGGTATTTTTCTGTCCGTAGTGTTGTTAAAAACGCTTGCAAATGCTGCACCAGCTTCTGCATATTTCTTTTGATTAAACAATGCACCGCCTTTTTGTTCTAATGCATAATAATAGAATAATGATTTTTGTTTCAGTGGTTCAACATACGTGTTGAAATAACGCACGGCATCGTCGTTAAAGCCAGCATAGTGCGATAAGCGTACGAGTTGATATGCAATGCGCAGCTTGATATCATTGTTTTTTGTTGTGGCATAAAGGCCATTGCCAATTTTTGCAATCGACATAAATTGTGCTTTCGTTGGCGTTTTTCGTACGATACTATAGCTCCATTCATCATCGCCATTTTCACGTGTCATTGTTGCAAAAGGCTCACATTTTTTGGCAAATATTAAATATTGAATTGCTTCCATGCCTTTATCTGTCAAATACACTTGCTTTTTTAAAGTGTCATTGACTTTTTTAAATGATTTTGTATTTGCAATATTCGTCAGTTCATTCAACGATGATTGATATACCAAATAATTCAACTCTTTCTCATTTATCTGATTGTCGAAATATTTTTTCCATTCAAGTATATTGTAATTAATTTCATCTTTGCTTTCATTGTCATATTCATAACTATCGCCATAAAAAGTAACATCATAAGTTAAGTAAAATGGAGATAATGATTTGTCGGCAATGAGTTCTTGATTAAACAAGTTGTAATACGAAGCATCTTCTGAATACCAACTACATGCTATGCTTGTTTTGATTCCAACTATTGAAATGGCGATGCCAATAATGTATTTTTTCATTGTAATATGTTTTTTAATTGTATAATTGAATACTGTGATAAAGTTGCATCATCTAACTGAAAAAAAATAGTCGTTAGTTCCTTTTTTTTATTTTTTTTTATAAAATTTTTATACGCTATATTTAATTCTTGTGTGCTCAATTCTTCTACCTTCAAAGTATAATCTTCATATAGAAAATTTCCTTTTAGGTAATGATCTTTTTTTATGAAATAAAAATTTGATGCCAATGTTTGATATAAAGTAGTGTCTCGCAAGTCTGCATTTCTTATACCACTGATTAATCTTTTTTCGCCAACTTGGTTTTGTACAATTGCCCAACTGTAAATAGGCAAAGCCAAATCTAAAGCGATAGGATAATCAGCCAATGTGCTGATGTAATTTTTAGCAAGCGTATTGTCTAAAATGGAATTCTTGGCATCAAATGTTAATGGATTTGAAGTGGCATAATACATCAAAACACCTTTATTTACTGGT
This sequence comes from Chitinophagales bacterium, assembly GCA_020848475.1. GTDB lineage: Bacteria > Bacteroidota > Bacteroidia > Chitinophagales > JADIYW01 > JADJSS01. Next base: position 11,238 of record JADKZZ010000049.1, read on the forward strand.
GGAACGCCTGTTTTTATTTTATCTTTTATTTGGTGTAGTCGTATAGTGACAGATACAGATAAATCAGGATTGTTTTGTTGTATGATTTTTAAAAATGAAAAATAATTAGCTTGTGTGCTGCTAGTCCAATCACAATCAAATTGTATTTCTTTCAGTAATTTACTTGATATTTTTGGAAATAAAAATGCTATTTCTTTTTGAATATGCGTCGCTAATTTCTCGATGTTTTTTTGGTCTATTTGGGCAAATGTTTCGTTCGTGATAAATACAACAGGAATAATTTCCTGCTTTGTATTTTGTGTTTGTATTTTGATTTCGCCAATAGGCAAAGGTTTTCCATTTTTTATGTCCACATCAAAAAAACGAACATATAATTTTTGAACACCTAAGCTGTCTAAATATTTTTGCTCATTTGCTGAAAGTTGATAGCTGGTCTTCCAAAAATAAAAGGAAGTTTGCTGTTTTTTTTCACAAGCAATACAAATGATACATAAGAGCAAAATATAAAAGTGATTTTTCATTGTTTTACATAACTAAATTAAGTAAAACGAAGTTCCCATACATTAAGTATTAGCAGGTATTTTTTTAGTAAATAAGAATTACGAATTCATCATTTTCCACAGCATGTCTTTTAGCTCCATAATATTCTTGTTGGTCATGGAAGAAAAAAACACATGTGGTATTTTTTTAGGCAGTTCTTTTTTTAGCATTTCTATCAGCTCGTCGTCTAATAGGTCAGCCTTGGAAATGCCTATCATTCTTGGTTTGTTCACCAATTCACGGTTGTATAACTTGAGTTCTTTCTCTAAAATTTTATATTGTTTTTTTATGTCATCGGCATCGGCAGGAATTAAAAACAATAAACAAGAATTGCGCTCGATATGTCGTAAAAAGCGAACGCCTAAACCTTTGCCTTCGTGTGCGCCTTCAATAATTCCTGGAATATCAGCCATGATAAAAGAGCGGTCGCCACGATAAGGCACCACGCCTAAATTTGGCACTAAAGTGGTAAAAGGATAATCGGCAATTTCTGGCTTCGCAGCACTCAATACGGAAAGCAATGTCGATTTACCGGCATTTGGAAAGCCTACTAAACCCACATCTGCCAAAACTTTTAATTCCAATATTTTCCAGCCTTCTTCACCTTCTTCGCCAGGCTGTGCATAGCGTGGCGTTTGGTTCACCGCAGTTTTGTAGTGATTATTTCCTTGTCCGCCACGACCACCTTTCAGCCATATTACTTCTTGACCATCTTCTAAAATTTCCACTTCTTTTTCGAAAGTCTCACCATTTTTTGCTACAGTACCTAAAGGCACTTCAATGATGATGTCTTCGCCAGCTTTTCCAGAGCGCAGACCACCTTCGCCATAAGCACCATTGTCTGCATGAATGTGTTTTTTATATTTTAGATGCAATAAGGTCCAAAGTTGCTTATTGCCACGTAAAATAATATGTCCACCACGACCGCCGTCGCCACCATCTGGGCCACCTTTGGGTACATATTTTTCCCTTCGGAAATGCACAGAGCCACCGCCACCATTGCCAGAGCGTATGAATATTTTTACGTAGTCAATAAAATTTGAACCTTCCATTTCGTTGCAAAGATAGGAAATAAAAAGAGCTTCAAGCCAATTAAGACTTGAAGCTCTAAATATCTTCTGTTGTTATTTTATATCATTAACAGCTGCTTGTAAGCTGTCAAATATTTCATCGATAGAGCCAATGCCATCTAAGGTTACAAACTTATCTGCTTGTTTATAGTGGTCTGCGACTTGTGCAGTTTGTTTTAAATACACTTGGAAACGATTTCTGATAATTGACTCATCTAAGTCGTCAGGACGCGGATTTTCAGATTGTTTTGCTCTGTCTAAAATGCGCTTAGTAATTTCATCTTCGCCTACTTCTAATGCCAATACTAATGATATCGCCGTGTTTTTTAAATCTAATAATTTGTCTAATGCTTCCGCTTGTGGCTGTGTGCGAGGAAATCCGTCAAAGATAAAGCCATCTACTTTTCCCACTTGCTCATCTAATTTGTTAGACAACATGCCGATGGTGACTTCATCAGGTACTAGCTCACCTTTGTTCATGTATTTCTTAGCCTCTAAGCCAAGTGGTGTTTCGTTTTGCATTTCGTGGCGAAATAAGTCACCTGTCGAAATGTGATATAGGTTAAATGCTTTTGCCAATTTAGCTGCTTGCGTTCCTTTTCCACTTCCTGGAGGACCAAACAATATTAGATTTATCATTTTTATTAAATGTTAAGCGACAAAGATACAACGTATTTTGCATTTGAGATTTTGCATTTGAGTCTTTATAGCGATTGATTACTTTTTAGTAATGTTGTTTTAATAAATATGAATGGAAATAGCAGTTTTGTTATTTCATTTCTTAAATATGATAATAATCATGGCTATGTGTTGTGAATACTATTAACTTTAATAAAAAGTAATTCTATGAATACAATACTCGTTCCCACTGATTTTTCCGCAGTAGCTGCAAATGCATTAAAGGCTGCAAAACACTTAGCCAAAAAGTCAAATGCTGCTATTCATTTAGTGCATTTCTACCAATTGCCACTGGCTGATTATTCTAACCCAGATATGTTATTGCCGACAGAAATATTAGAACATCACAAACACGAAGCAAATGTAGCCTTACAAAACTTAGTGGCTTCTTTAAAAGAGGAAGGTTTTGATGCCGATGCGTCGCTTAAATTTGGTTTACTTACCGAAGAAATCGAATCATTGGCTAGCTCATTAAATTCGATGATGATAGTAATGGGAACAACTGGCGCAAGCAATATCGTTAATAAGCTAATTGGTAGCAATGCGGCAAATGTGTTGCAACATACGGAGCATCCAATTTTATTAATTCCATCTAATTGTCATTGCGATTCATTCAGTAATATTGTGTATTTAGCAGAGCTGAAAGAAGACGACACGGAAGTGTTGACGAAAGTATTTGCATTTGCAGAAATGGTCAATGCTTTGCATGTGCGTTTGTTGAATGTGAATACCGGATTTTTTTTCACGCCTATCAACGAACATCTGATGATACAGCTTAATCGTGCATTTGGTTTAAAACGTATTAAGATGGATACGGTTGATGGTGCAGATTTGGTAGAAGGAATCGAGCATTATTTAGAAAATCATCACGTGAATTTACTGGTGATGTCCACACATAAAAAATCATTTCTCAGCCGACTGTTTGGAAAAAATGATACGATAAAAATGGCACAATACACGAAAGTGCCACTTTTAGTATATCATAAGTAATAGCTTAGTATAAGATACGAGCTTTGATGGTGTTTTTTACTTTTTTCAAATCTTCCATCATTTCTAAATCAGCATTGCCATCGACGTCTAACACAACATAACCTATGCTTTCATTGGTTTTTAGATATTGTCCTAAGATATTGACATCGTGTTTTGAAAGCGTTGAGTTGATTTCAGAAAGTACACCAGGTACATTATTATGGAAATGCAATACACGTCGTGTATCTTGCTGCACGGATAAGCTTATTTCTGGTACTGACATTGAACCCAATGTGCTTCCATTGTCTAAAAATCCGGTAAGTTTTACAGCCACCTCTGTGCCAATATTTTCTTGTGCTTCTTGCGTGCTGCCGCCAATATGTGGCGTTAAGATGATATTGTATAAACCAACTAATGCAGATTCGAAACCTGGTCCGTTTTGTTTTGGCTCTGTAGGAAATACGTCAATAGCAGCACCACTAATTTTACCGCTTTTCACCGCATCAGCCAAAGCCTCAATATCTACTACCGTTCCGCGTGATAAGTTTTGGAAAATAACGCCATCTTTCATTAACGCAAATTCTTTTTTGCCAATCATATTTTTAGTCTGTGGCGTTGCTGGAACATGTAAAGTAACAATGTCTGACTTTTGTAAAAGCTCGTCTAAAGTATCTACTACATTGGCATTTCCTAAAGGAAGCTTAGGTTCTATATCAAAATAAATTACTTTCAAGCCCATGCTTTCTGCTAATACAGAAACTTGTGTGCCGATGTGACCATAGCCAATGATACCAATGGTTTTGCCACGTAATTCATAACTTCTGGTAGCTGTTTTTTGCCAATTGCCATCGTGCATGAACTTGTTTTTTTGTGGAATGCCACGCAACAACATGATAGCGTTTCCAATAATTAATTCCGCAACTGAACGCGTATTCGAGTATGGTGAGTTAAACACAGGAATACCTAATTCACAAGCTTTTTTTAAGTCCACTTGATTTGTGCCAATACAAAAACAGCCGATTGTCATTAGCTTTTTTGCTTTTTCTAAAACGGCAGCAGTTAAGTTTGTTTTGGAACGAATGCCTATGATGTGATAATTCTCGATGCAATCTAACAATTCTCGTTCTGTCATTGCTTCTTTATAGCTATCAATGCTGGTATAGCCTTTTTTATTAAACTCGTTGAAAGCAGATTGATGTAAGCCTTCTAATAATAAAATCTTGATTTTTTCTTTAGGAAATGATACTTCTTTTGCCATAGTTATCAAATGTAATCATTGTGTAATAGATAAACGAAAAGCGAATGCCTAAGGTAAAGTATTTAAAAATTTGATAAAATTATCTTTAATCTAAGGCATTATTTAAGAAATCGACGAAAGGTTTTACCGTTTTTGATAGCTGAATGATGCTTGTTTGTATTGATTTAGCGCATATTTTTTCATCGCTTAGCTTAGTGCTCACCATAAAACTTTTAAGTTTTAGAAATTCGATAGCCTTGTTGTCTTCGTCATATCCTTTAGGAGCTCGCTTTAATTTATTTTCTGAAGAGATATTGCCAAAAATTTCTTTGAACTGCTTTTGCTGTAGTATTTTTTGAAAGTCATGTAAGTTATAATCGATTTCTTGCCGAATTTTAGCCAATTGTTCTGGCAATGGCATGTAATTTCCAGCAGCAAAAAAGCAATTTCCAGGCTCGATATGTAAGTAATATCCTGCATAATTAGCCTGTTTATCGCCTTTGTATAAATAGGCACCTAAATTTGTTTTATATGGATTTTTATTGGCAGAAAATCGAACATCTCGATGTATCCTGAAAACGCATTTTTTAGGATCAAGATGTGCAATACTTTCATCTATTTTTCCAAATTCGTTTAACCAAATTTCAATGAAAGATTTTATTTCAAATTGAGCTTGCGTGTAGCGATTTCTATGCTGTTCAAACCAGCTTTTTGTGTTGTTATGACTTAATTCTTCTAAAAATTGCAAGGTGTGTTTAGTTAACATGCGATTTTAGTTTTTTTTCGTTCTTGATGATGCTTTCCAAGGTGTCTTTTTTTAGCATTTCTACAGTTTCATTTCTAATGGCTAAAAAAGCATGACGAATACCACAAGTCACTTCATCATCGCATTCTTCACATTTTTCATAATATTTATGCGTAACGCAAGGTAGCAAGCCAATGGCACCATCAAAATATCTAATAATTTCTGCCAAGTTTACTTCAGATGGATGTTTAATTAAATAGTAACCACCACCTTTTCCTTTTTTAGAATTGAGAATGCCTGCATTGCGCAAATCCAACAAAATCGTCTCCAAAAACTTTTTCGGAATTCGTTCCTTTTCAGCTATTTCGCTAATTAATATAGGTTGTTTTGCAGGCTGTTTGGCAAGATATACCAAGGCATTAATGGCATACTTTGTTTTCTTTGATAGCACGTCTTACTAATTATTTGAATATGATAAATCGCTTAAATATACTCAATTTTAAAAGTCTATGGACTAAATAGAGAAAATAATTTTCACATTTTAAAAGTCTGTGTGTAAAATCATGCGTGATATTGCGTCTTACTTATTACATTTGTTTCATGAGTTTTAAGTATAATGCTGCTACATTAACGACCTTAGAATCAATTTTCAAAGTAAACCACTATGTGGTTCGATACGAGAAAGGAAGATTTCAATCAGGCTATTGTGTACTGCAAGATAAGCGAGTAGCTGTTGTCAATAAATTTTTCGAAACAGAAGCACGCATCAATGCGCTTATAGAAATTTTATCACAAATAGAAGTAGATGTCACATTGCTCGACGATAAGCAAATAAAGCTCTATGAGCAATTAGCACAACAAAAATTAGAAATCTAATTCTTGCCCATTCGTACGCTGATCAGTGTACGCAAAGGTTCAATAAGTACATCAATAATGAAGTTTACGTTTTTAGGCACAGGCACATCACAAGGCGTACCCGTTATTACGTGTAAGTGCGAAGTGTGTCAGTCTTCAGATAAACGCAATAATCGAACACGCACCTCATTGCTGATTCAATCCGATACGACAACAGTTGTCATAGATACGGGTCCTGATTTCAGAACTCAAATGTTACGCGAAAACGTACAAGATTTAGACGCGGTTTTGTTTACACATGGACATAAAGACCATGTTGCAGGTTTAGACGATATAAGACCGTTTAACTACCTTCTGGAAAAAACGATACAAGTGTATGCGGAAAATAGCGTGCAGGAAATTTTGAAACGAGAGTTTTCGTATGCATTTGTCGGACATGATTATCCAGGCGCACCACAAATTCAATTACACACAATAGATGAAACACCATTTTTGATTGGCGACATTCCATTTATTCCTATTCGCGCCATACATAAAACATTACCTGTTTTAGGATTTCGAATCCATGATTTTACTTACATAACCGATGCTAATTTTATTGCAGACAATGAATTAGAAAAAATAAAAGGAAGTAAAATAGTTGTGTTAAATGCATTGCGTAAAGAGCCACATTATTCTCATTTTAGTTTGCCCGAAGCCTTAAAAATCGCAGATGAGATACAAGCTGAAAAGGCTTATTTTACACATATTTCGCACCATTTAGGACTGCATGAACAAGAAGAAAATGAACTGCCAAAAAATCGATATCTCGCCTACGATGGCTTATGCATAAATCTATAATGATTTGATTGATATCTAATTTTTAAACGAAGGTTTGTATTTAGATTCTTTTAAAAGTTGCTGACCATCTTTAATGGCAATCAACTGTTTTAATGTCGTGTTCGGATGTTCTTTCATGTATGCATTAATAATTTGCCAACCGAGCCAAGCACCAGCTCTACCAGGTGTTTCCTTAGGCATGCCATACGTTGTTGGTGATTCAATCACATATTTGAATTGCTCTTGCGAAGTGTTAAACAATAATTTTAAATTCAAAAAATAGGTCCAAATATTTACTTCATTCTCTACACAAAATTGCCATTGCTTGTCTGTGTATTTAATAACATCATAATCTTTTTTTTCTGGCAATAATGCTTTCATCATGTATAATATTTTTCCTTTTGCCAGCATTTTATCCAACAAAGTCGATTTGTCTGACGGTGGCGGAATAATGTTTGAAGCCAATACATTTGCACAATCTAATGACATAAAATGCTTGTCGAATGTAGGAATCATGAAGGTGTATTGCTGAAAAATATCAGCATAGTAAACATATTTAGCACCTAAATACATATCTAAAGAAATGCCAATTATAGAATCAGATGCGGTAAATGCACCAATCTGAAATTCCGAAATACAAGTCATTACTTTTGGAATTGGCTTTTCGGGAAAATAACTTTTATAATTTGCAAAAGCAATTTTCAAATCTTTTTCTAAAAAATCAAGATTGCTTAGCTTGGCATTTACCGTATCGTACAAACCTTTGTTGTATTTGTTTGTCAAAAATTCTTGTAAGTAATTATATTGCATGCCTTTGTCTTGCATGTCTTGGAGATGTAATACTTGATTGAAAAATACATTGCTGAATGTCGGATATTTATTTTCTAATGCAGGAATTTCAGCATCTAATTTGTTGGGATTGCAAGCAAAAAATTCTTTTTCAAATCGAATAATTTCAACAGTAACAGCTGATTTTTCTACTGCTTTCTCTTTCTTAGGCAAATTATTCGTACGATTACAAGTGCAAGATTGGAAACCAATGCAGCTTATTACAAACATCAACAGTAGAGCAATTTTTTTCATTTTATATTAAAAATTTATCTTGCAAAAATAAGATAAAAATACGCAAGTAATCACGCATAACTTGTTACTTTTATGACATGAAAATAGGAATAGCACAGCTCAATTATATGATTGGCGATTTTAATGGCAATTTTGAAAAAATGAAACAGGCGATTGAACAGGCAATTGCTACAAATGCCGACTTATTGTTATTTAGCGAATTGTGTGTTTGTGGCTATCCGCCAAGAGATTTTTTGGAGTTTAATCATTTTATCAAAGAGTGCGAAAATACGATTCATCAGCTGGCAACAGTTGCGGCAGATAAAATTGCGATTCTAGTCGGCGCACCATCAAGAAATCCAAGCAAAGACGGTAAAGATTTATTTAATTCAGCATATTTTATTGAAAACGGAAAAATAAAATACATTGCACATAAAACCTTATTGCCAACGTATGATGTTTTTGATGAATATCGTTACTTCGAACCTAATAAAGTATTTGATGTAGTTGATTTTAAAGGCAAAAAATTAGCCATTACCATTTGTGAAGATATTTGGGACACAGGCGAAGAAAATCCTTTATATCGAATAAATCCTGTAGCGGAATTGGCAAAGCACAAACCAGATATTTTATTGAATTTATCGGCATCACCATTTAATTATCAGCAAGCAAAAAAGCGCATTGATGTCATTCGTAAAAACGCGACTCAGTTTCAATTGCCAGTTTTTTATTGCAATGGAGTTGGTGCACAAACCGAACTTATTTTTGATGGCGGCTCCGTGGTGATGGATGCACATGGCAATGTGATTGATGAAATGCCTTATTTCGAAACATGTGTGCGATTTTACGATACAGAAAATTTGTTGCCATCAATTGAACAAGATAAGAATGCAACAAAATTAATCCATGATGCACTGGTTTGTGGCATTCAAAACTATTTCCAAAAATTAGGATTTAAAAAAGCAATTCTTGGCTTGAGTGGTGGTGTCGATTCGGCTTTAGTGCTAGCATTAGCAGTGCGTGCGCTCGGTAAAGAAAATGTACTAAGCGTGTTAATGCCTTCACAATTTTCCACTTCCCATTCTGTAGATGACAGCATGAAATTATTGGAAAATCTAGGTTCTCCATACAAGATTATTCCGATTAAAGATGTCTATGATGTGTATGAAAAAATATTGCAGCCACATTTTGAAAATAAACCTTTCGATGTAACAGAAGAAAATTTGCAAGCACGCATCAGAGGCAATTATTTAATGGCATTGAGTAATAAATTTGGCTATATTTTATTAAATACCACGAACAAGAGCGAGGCAGCAGTTGGCTATGGCACGCTATATGGCGATATGTGTGGAGGCTTGGCAGTACTGGCTGATGTGTATAAAACACAGATTTATGATGTTTGCCATTACATCAATAGAGACGAAGAAATTATTCCCAATCACATTTTGACAAAAGCGCCGAGTGCCGAGTTGCGCGATGGACAAAAAGATTCGGATTCTTTGCCTGATTATGCTATATTGGACAAAGTGTTATTTCAATACATTGAGCAGCATCAAGGACCAGATGAGCTGGAAGCAATGGGTTTTGATGAAAAATTGATAACAAGAATTTTAAGAATGGTCAACCGTAACGAATTTAAACGACATCAAACGCCACCGATATTACGCGTATCGCCAAAAGCATTCGGCTCTGGCAGAAGATTGCCAATTGTCGGAAAATATTTAGAAAGCTAATCGCATGCATATCCATCTCATTAAAAAACAAACAATCAACTATCCATCTGGTTCAGCGATGGAATTTTATAATAATATACTCTATATCATCGGCGATGACGTCAATTATATCTTGTGTTTAGATGAAGCGTGGAAGGAAATAAAACGCATTGAATTGTTTGCTTTTACAGGCACACGCATTCCGAAGCCAGAAAAACCAGACCTTGAATGTGCTACAATTATTGGCAATAAGTTATATGTCGTAGGTTCTGGCTCACTTTCACCACAGCGCGATGTTGCTTTTATAGTCTACCTCGAAGAGGATAAAGTAAAACGAATCAGCACGGCAGCATTTTATGCACTTTTTCGCGATAGAAATTTAGTGGCAGAAATGAATATCGAAGGTTTTACAGACTGCAAAGATAAACTTCTGTTTTTTAACAGAGCCAACACTCAACAAGCCAACCAGCTTTTAATTACAGATCATAAAATCATCAAGAAACAATTTCCTGATAAATTCAAAGTGCTGCCTGTTGAAATAGCAAATCTTCGACAACTTCCTTTAGGTATTTCTGGTGCTTGCTATGATGATAAAAATGATATTTTATTCCTATCTGCATCTGCCGAAAATACGAGCAATGCTTATGATGATGGCGAAATTGAAGGAAGCGCCATAGGTGTTGTTTTTAATGCCTATCAGAAATTAAATGACAAAAAATATACTATCGACAAACTGATTTGTTTAGACGATGTGCATCAAGATTTTCAGCAACAAAAAATAGAGTCTATTTGTATATTACGTCAATCCAATAATACATATCGAATGGCAATGGTGGCGGATAATGACGATGGGAAATCGGTATTATTTGAGGTGGAAATTACACTATAAAAAAGACCTTCATTACGAAGGTCTTTTCTAGCGTAAGATTATATTTGCTACTTATCTTCCAATGCTTTATTGATGACAAATGCCAAGTGTGCTCGATGTGCTTTTGTTGCCGCATCGCCGCCGCTGTAAGCATTCATCCAATCCAAAATGCGTTTTACTTCGCCAAACGCAGCAGATTTAGACGTATAGGCATATGCTGATTTTGTATCGACTATCGATAATAATCTGCTTACATATTCTTCTTGTAAATTTTGTCGAATGCTAGAAACAGAAGCACCTAAATCTTCGATGAAAATACCATTGGTGATATCTTTTAACACAGCATTTAGTGTGTATTTATTGCCATATAATTTAGTATCTGTTATACGTTGTAATACAGTGCTATTGAGCAATTGGTCTAATATGCCACGTTGTATATTTAGTATGCGTTCGTGTATTTTTGGATCTTCTGTTTCCTTGCGAAAATCTTGTCCTCTTCTTTGCATTTGCAAGAAATTATATAATTCTGTTGGTGCAGTAAATGCATTTTTTGAAAAGGCATATTTAGTAATTGCCTGCATTGCATTTTTTTGTTCGCTTAATGGTATGGGTGTAAATGGCTTTTCTTTTGCATCTTGCCCAACAAAATTTCTATTGACATATACACCACCAATGTATCTGCTGATGACATTTAAACTACGTGCATAATGACCAGACAATGATAAATATGCTTTTCGCAATTCATGATATGAATTGCCCGTAGTACTATATTTTGTTAGTAGTTTTGGCATGGCATCATTCACCATTTTTATACTGCTAACAGCATAAGCAACTGCATCACTAGACATATCAAATAGATTGCCGCGCGGGTCTATGCCTTTTCCCGTTGAGCGCATATCGTCAGCATCGTTGCGGAAGCGATATGCACGTTTGTCAGACTCGGATAATATTTTTTTCAATGCTGTATTTTCTTCGTCTTCATTGGCAATATTTGTATATCCATATTGAATTGCCCATTTGTCATACAAGCCTGGTTTAACATCAAAAAACAAGCCTTGTTTGTTTTTGTCTGGCGAAATATTAGGAATGGTGTAGTCCATTACAGATGCTGTAAGTCCAACAGTAGCACCTAAAACAGGATCTTGCATTTCATCATTAGTATGTAAGTTTGATGCGATGAAGTTGTGCATTAATCCGAAAGTATGTCCTATTTCGTGCAATACTAAATCATATAATGCTTGTTTCAAAAACTCATCTTTATCGATGTCTGAAAAACCATTTGCTGCTAACAGTTGTGTGCCATATAATACGTTTTGATGCATTGTTTCACCAAAAGCACAGTTGCTATGTTGCAGTGGATTTTCTGATTGCATGTGGTCTAATGCAGCGATGTCATATAGTTTTTCGAGTGGCAAACGATTGGTCATGTAAATGAATTCCAACATGATATCTGCGCCTAAGATTTCACCAGTTCTTGGATTGACAAAGCTCGGACCGTAGCCACCAAATGGTGGTCGTGGCGAAGATGTCCAACGTAACACATTGTATCTAATGTCTTCTGCTTCCCAGCTGGCAGTATCAGGCTGCTCGTAGCACGCAACTGCATTTTTAAAACCTGCTTGCTCGAATGCTTCATTCCAAGCCAAAACGGCATTTTTTATAATTGGTTTAAATTCGGCTGGCGTTGTTTTTTCTATCCACCATACAATTGGTTTTACAGGCTCTGACAGTTTTTCTTCAGGATTTTTCTTTTGTAAATTCCATTTGTGAATTAAGTCTTTCCACGGCGTTGCACTCGCAGAGGTTTGGTCGTCCACTTTTTCTAAGAAATAGCCTACACGTGGATCATCTGCTCTTGGTCTAAAATCATTATTGGGAACTTCTATTAAGTTATGTTGCATTTTTACGGATACGAAACGAGCGTCTGTTACTTCATTGCTACCATAGTTTGCAGGTGCTAAATTGTCAAATACATATTCTACGGAAACAGCAGTGTTGTCAGGGAAATTTTTTACTGCTAAATATTTTGATTTTTTGCTATTCAGTGTGCCTAATGAAAAGGCATCTGGTCTTTCGCCAGGCATTTTTGATGGCTTAATTTGAGTAACACTTTCACTTAGGAATAAGTTGTCTGCATCAATTAAATAAGTTTTTCCAGTTGCTGCCACAATCTTCTCAGAGAGGAATAAGGATTGATTGATGTTCGCATCTTTTGCTTTACTCAAGTTGTTTTTCTCATCGAAATAATAGTTTGTATTTTGTAAGACAAAGTCAATTCTGTCGAAATATTTTTCTACTTTAAAAATGGAATTGTCTTTATAGCCACCACGAGCGAAGCCAACATCTAAATAACCATCTAACACATAAGCGAAATAAATGTATTCTTTACCGATTTTCTCTTCGCTAATTTCAAGATACGTTTTGCCGTTGGTTGTGTCTTGATAAATAGGAAACAAGCCAGCAGTTTTTCTGCATTTTTCTGTAACTTCTTTAATAGCCTTAAATTGAGGCTTGCTGTCTTTTTTTGAAGTGCTGTCTTTTGCTGTTGTTTTTAAAGAATCTGTCATGGTTTTGACAGTATCTTTGTCAGTTTTTTTCTTTTCTTTCTTTGCAAAGATATTCATGCTCAAAAGCAAAAAAATACTTACTAAAATGGTGATGCGTTGAAATAGCTTCATGTTAATTTTTTTACGCTGTGAAAATACTGTTTTTTATGCTTTTAATAATAAAAAAGCCACTCTGATTAGTAGAGTGGCTAGGTGAAATATTACAAAAGCGATGCTTATTTGTCATACTGACAGCATTTCGGAAGCTTTTTATAGGCTTCTTCTGTTGCTTTGAATTTCTCGTTGTCGTATCCTGCATTGGCAACATTCTGTTGGATTTTCTCCAAGTTTGTTTTTTCCACTGCAAATGACACTGTTAGTATGTGCGTATCTTCGCTCCAGTCAGCATGCTTTACGCCAGCCGATTTTGCTGCTTTTTCAATGCGCTCTTTACACATGTCACAGTTGCCAGACACCTTAAACGATGCTTTTGTCAATGTGTCTTTTGCCATCATATTTCCTGAAAAGAATAAGATAATGGCACTTGCTATACTAAGAATTTTTGTTTTCATGATTTGTAATTTTAATGTTTAGTAGAATCTTCTTTACAGCATTTTTCTTTTTTTCCACTTGCTGCTGTGGAGTCCTTGCTACAGTCTTTTTCGTCTTTTTTGCAGCATGCTTTTTCTTCGCCAGCTTGGCATTTGTCGCAGCATTTTTTGTCGGCAGTACAGTCGTTGCTACATTTATCACAACATTTGTCGCCATCTTTGCAACAGCTCATTTTTTGTTCACATTTTTCACCGTCTTTACAGTTGTTTTTACATGCAGTAAATCCGAAGATGGCAATTGCTAATACCATCACTAAAGCCAAGATTGTTGTTGTTTGTTTCATTTTGTTTGTTTTTAATTTGTTTATTTAATAAATAATCTAAATCCGCCATATACATTTGCACCCATAATAGGAGCATATACTTGGTAAGTATCAAAAACCGTGCTAAACGGTGTACCTAAAATTACGTTTTTTTGTCTGTAGTTTGTGATGTTTTCACAGCCTATAAAAATCTCGCCATGTTTGAATATTTTCATTATTTGTGCATTGAGCAATGCATAAATAGGAGAGAATCGTTTGCCTGCATCGCCTTCAAAACTATTAGGCAATCTGCGTTTGCCATTGATGCTGGTGTTGATGTCAAACTGCCACTGTTCATTAGGAGTTTTGTAGCTTAATGCTATTAAACCTTTGTTTAATGCCTGCAAAGGTTTTTGTAATAATTTTCCATGATAAGTGGCGCGTACATCTTCTAAACGATAGGCCATTTTTACATCAAGACCTTTTGCCACTTCCATATTGAGCTCAAGTAATAAGCTATTAGAAAATGATTTGCCTTTCAAGTTTGAAATAGTAGCCAAGCCATCAGCATTATCGATGTCAACGATAGCTTGTTTTGTAAAATCTGTTCTGAAAAAATCGACTGTAAAATTAGCTTCTCTATTTTTCAAAAAGAATTTTTGTGTCAATGATATCCCGTAATTCCAAGCGATTTCTTTTGATGGAAAATCTTGGAAAACAATAGTTCTCGAGCTGGCCAACAAAGACTGATTTTCCGACAGAATATTAGGCACACGAAAACCACTTCCAGCTGCAACACGCAATGTAGTGTTGTTGGTCAAGGAGAATTTAGCATGAATTCTTGGATTAACTTGAAATCCACCACGCGTGTGATAATCGCCTCTAAGACCTGTAACTAGCGTTACTCTGTTAGTCCATTTGTAAGTGTATTCTGCAAAAATTCCCGGCACAAAATCATTTCTGTTGAATTGTATCGTGTCGAGTTTTTCTGTGATTTTATCATAGATAAAATTAGCACCTGCAACAAAAGTATGGTTTTCATTTTTGATATCTGTTTGATATAAAACTGTACCTGTGAAACTTGCTTGTTTGGTATTAAACAATTGTTGACCATAATTGGAGTTCTGTTGATGATACACACCTGAAAACTGAGTTCCAATGCTATTGTTTTTTGAAGTATTGAATATATAACCAGTCTTTGCAAAAGCTTCCACTCTTTTTGTTTTAATACCAATTCCAAATAAAGGTAAAGTATCATTTTCGTGATGAGCAGTAATTTGTCCTGCCGTTCTGTTTTCGCTTAATACTTTTACCATGTATTGTCCTTCAATATTTTCGCCATGATAATTCCATCTATTGAGTAAATTATATTGCTTCATCAATGGCTGATCTAAGAAACCATCGTGGTTCATATCTTGTTTTACAGGAACAAATGCACCATTCGCCATTAACATAGTACCTAATTTTTTATTGATTTTATGGTTAATCAATAAGTTAGTTTCGATACGTGCATTTTGATTGCCAAACATATCAAAGAACAATTTTGTGCTATCATTAAAGCTGTTTTTAAACTCGACATTCATAGAGCCAGTAATACCTTCATAACTGTTTTTTACGGAGGGCACACCTTTGGAAACAGAAATTGATTTTATCCAAGGTGCTGGAATATTATCTAATCCGAAAGTCGCCGTAACTCCTCGCATGACAGGAATTCCTTCTAGTAAATTCTGCACATAAGTGCCATTCAAACCTAAAAGTTTTATCTCTTTAGCACCAGTCACAGCATCACTGTAATTTACATCTACTGAGGCATTGGTTTGGAAGCTTTCCGAAAGATTACAGCAGGCAGCTTTCTTGAGCTCGCCGGCGTCTATCATTTCTGTTTTTAATGGATTGATAGAGGAAATAAAATTTGTTTGCCGCTTGCCTTTTATTTTTACTTCTTCTAAAGCGATAGCTGGATCCAATGTAATATTCATTTCTGTTTGATGATGCACTTCTATCGTGTCATCTTGATAGCCGATATAACTGACGATTATTTTCTTTGGCAAAGCGCCAGCTACGTTTAATTCGGCAATGCCATATTCGTCGGTGGTGGCACCAATTGTAGTATCTAACCACTGAACATTTGCGCCATACAACATTTCGCCTGTTGTTCTGTCGCTGACCTTTATCTTAATTTTCTGTTTTTCTTGAGCAAAGCCTGTATATTGAAATGCTACAAATACAAATGCAAAAACCCAATTATTGATTATTTTCATTGTTTGTTATTTTGATGAATAAAATTGTACTACACAATTTTATTATCGCTAACAACGAAATACTTGAAGCTTAACACTCGATGGTGCTAAATGAGATTTTATAATAGTAGTATATAAATTGTCTGGAGGCGGTAAGCCTGTATGAAGTTGTGCAATATATGAAGGCAATATGTTTATTGCCAAAGCATTGAAAAAAGGAATTAGGAAATCTTCAACACTATTTATTTTCAATTGTTTTGCTGTAAAACCTTCTATTGATAATTTAGAAAAGAATTGAGAGTGCGAACAACAATCAGATGATTCTTCAATAGCAGGTTTGTTACAACAAGACGTAGTTTTTACTTCTTTTTCGCAATTAATTTCTGAGAAAAAAGAATAATCTTTAGATTTCGAAGAGTCGCAAATATGCTCAAACAAAGCAATACCATTACTAGATACAAGTACCAGTAATGCTAACAATAAGGCAGATATATTTATTCTCTTGTTCATCTATTTGCAACACAAAATTACTACAAATATTGATATAATGCCTAAATAAATTGTTTATACTTAGTTAAAAATAATTATCAAATGTTAGTGTTGACTTAATATAAAAATCATTAAGTTTGAATAATATGACATTTAAAGAGATTATCCAGCAAATTACCAATCCTAAAGAGGTTACTCAGTCACATGAGTTTATTAGTAAGTTTCCGAATAAAGTTGGTAGCTACGGTTATGACGCTTGGGGCTTTAATATTAATGGTATTAAGCCATTTGTAGGCATGGGTCGATTTTTTTACGAAAATTTTTTTAGAGTAGAAGTGCATGGCTTAGAAAACATACCTAAAGAAGGAAGATGTTTGATTATTGCGAACCACAGCGGACAGCTTCCGATAGATGGCATGATGTTAGGATATGCTGTTGTTACGAATCCACATGCACCACGAGCACCCAAAGGTATGTATGAGCGCTTTGTTCCGCAAGTGCCTTTTATAAGTTCAATATTTTCACAGTGGGGCGGCACGGTTGGTGATCCAGAAAATTGTATTAAAATGTTGGAAAACGATGAAGCTGTTATTGTTTTTCCTGAAGGCGCTAGAGGTATTTCTAAATCCTATAAAAAGAAATATCAATTACAGCGCTTTGGATTAGGATTTATGTATATGGCAATACAGACTAAATCGCCAATAATTCCAGTAGGCATGGTCGGTTTTGAGGAGTCGATGATTAACTTTGGGAATATAGACTTTTTAGAACGTTTTCTGAAGTTTCCAGCAGCACCAGCCTTAGTGCCATTTGTGTTTCCATCAAAAGTTATTATCAATATTGGAAAACCGATGACGTTTGAAGGTGATATTTCAAGAGAATACCAAGTGAATGAGAAAGTAGATGAAGTGAAAAAAGAAATTAATAGACTGATAGATGTAGGCTTACAACAAAGAAAAGGAATATTTAGTAAATAATTGTTTCAAAAAATCAAAGAGATATACAGACTTGCTTGTATATCTCTTCTTATTTAAAATGCGATTGCATTATTTACTTTCTTCTTATCTAATGCAAGCAATAACACCTCTTCCATAGTTTCTACATAATGAAATTTTAAGCCTTTTATAAAATCAGCTTGTACTTCGTCAACATCTTTTTCATTGTCTTTGCATAAGATGATTTCTTTTATACCAGCACGTTTTGCTGCCAATATTTTTTCTTTTATTCCACCAACAGGCAGTACTTTTCCTCGCAATGTTATCTCGCCGCTTAATGCAGTATATGCTTTAATTTTTCTTTGTGTAAATAAAGAAGTTAAGGCCGTTAAGATTGCAATACCTGCACTTGGACCATCTTTAGGAATAGCGCCTTCTGGCACGTGAATATGTAAATTCCAATCGGTAAATGCTTGAGCAGGAATTTTTAAATCATCAGCTTTTGATTTGATATAAGTAAGTGCCGTGTTGAATGATTCTTTCATGACATTACCTAAATTTCCAGTTATCATCAGGTTGCCTTTCCCTTTATTTACAGAACTTTCGATAAATAATATATCGCCGCCAAATGGTGTCCATGCCAATCCAATGGCAACGCCACAAGGATTATTTTCTGAATATTTATCGTGATTGTACTTCGGTTTTCCAAGAATGCGTGTGATGTCATCAGTAGAGATGCTAACATTGTATTCCTCTTCTGTGGCAACGCTTTTTGCTACGTTGCGCATGATAGAAGCCATCACTCTGTCCAATTCTCGAACACCGCTTTCGTATGTGTAATTGTGAATTAAATATTGAATAGCTTTGTCGTTCAGTTTAACTTGATTTGACTTAAGGCCATGCGCTTCACGCTGCTTAGCTACTAAGTGTTTTTTTGCTATTTCTGTTTTTTCTTCTAAGGAATAACCACTAAGTTGTATTATCTCCATACGGTCGCGCAATGCAGGTTGTATTTCGCTGATGCTATTAGCAGTAGCAATAAATAATACTTTTGATAAGTCGTATTCTAATTCTAAATAATTATCGTAGAAAGTTGTGTTTTGCTCTGGGTCTAATACTTCTAACAAAGCAGAAGAAGGATCGCCACGATGGTCTTTTCCTACTTTGTCAATTTCATCTAAAATGAAAACAGGATTTGAAGATTGTACTTTCTTCAAAGATTGAATGATTCGACCAGGCATAGCACCGATATACGTTTTGCGATGACCGCGAATTTCGCTTTCGTCGTGAAGACCACCTAAAGACATACGCACATATTTCCTGTCGAGTGCACGCGCAATGCTTTTACCTAAGGACGTTTTTCCAACGCCTGGAGGACCTATAAAGCATAAGATGGGCGATTTCATATCGCCTTTTAATTTTAATACTGCTAAGTATTCTAAAATTCTGTCTTTAATTTTATCTAGTCCGTAATGGTCTTCATCTAATATTTTTTTACCGCGTTTTAAATCGAAATTATCTTGCGTAGTTTCATTCCACGGCAATTCAACCATCAAATCTAAATAATTCAAAATAACGGAATATTCAGCTGCTGCTGGATTCATTCTTTTTATACGTTCCGTTTCTTTGTCAAAAGCTTTTGCAACAGCCTCACTCCATTTTTTCTCTTTAGCTTTTTCCTTCAAACGATTCAACTCTTCTTGATACATATCGCCACCGAGTTCTTCTTGAATGGCGCGCATCTGTTGATTTAAGAAATATTCACGTTGTTGTTTGTCAATGTCGGTTCTTGCTTTGTTATGAATATTTGCTTTTAATTCTTGCAATTGCAATTCCTGATGTAAATATTTTAATACTTGTTGTACGCGCTCGTGCGTGTCATTAGTTTCTAAAATTTGTTGTTTTTGTGCGAGTTCAATATTGAGATTAGAAGTGATGAAATTGGCTAAGAATTTTATATTGTTGATATTGTTTAAAACAATTTTTGCTTCATTAGGAATGTTTGGAGAAAGCTCAATGATTTTATTGGCCATGTCCTTAAGGTTGTCCATCATTGCTTTTTCTTGCTGTTTGTCAGTCATTGGAATGTCGGCAAGATATTCTACTTCCGATTCAATAATGGGCTCAGATGTACCATTCTGTTTGACGGCAAATCGTCTTATACCTTGCAGGATTAATGTGTTTCCGCCATCTGGCATCGACAGCATTTTGATGATTCTTGCAATTGTACCAATCGTATAGAGATCACTTGGTTCTGGTTCTTCTACTTTGATATCACGTTGTGCGATAACACCAATATATTTATTGCCTTTATAGGCTTTTTTTACCGATTTAATGGATTTTTCTCTACCTACTGAGATAGGAATGACCACACCAGGTAATAAAACATTGTTGCGCAAGGGTAATATTGGCAATACTTTTGGTAGATTTTCCTCATTGGTATTGTCATCTTCTTCGATTGACAACAATGGTACCATCTCTACATCTTCTTCTATTATATTTTGCAATTCGATTTTCTGGAACATAGTTAAATTTAATTCAATTTCGACAATATGTCATACGCCTTATTGTTAATAAGGAATAATAGCTAATGCAAGATGTATGCCGAATTGCTTAAAGTAGAAATAAATGGAAATAATGGCAGAGTAGGAGCAATAAAAAAAACAGAAAAATGCTAGGATATATTCTAAAGTATCAATTTTTTTTTGCGGAGACGGCGAGATTCGAACTCGCGATACAGTTTCCCATATACACACTTTCCAGGCGTGCTCCTTCAACCACTCGGACACGTCTCCTTTTTTAGTAGTGAGTAATTAGATTTTGAAATTGGA
>JADKZZ010000050.1 GCA_020848475.1 Chitinophagales bacterium
AAGGATAAGTACAATCTTCCCGTTTTGGATCTAAAATAGCGACTGCACTTGGAATTGTATCACCTGGTAAATGATGGTCGCAAATGATAAAATCGATGCCTTTTTCATTAGCATAATTTATTTTATCATGTGCTTTTATACCACAGTCTAATGCAATAATCAATTGTACATTATTTTCTGCTGCGTAATCAATTCCTTGTAGGGAAATTCCATATCCTTCTGTGTATCTATCAGGAATATAATATTCCAAATTTGGATAAATATCTTTGAAGAAAGAATAGACTAATGATACAGCAGTGGTGCCATCAACATCATAATCGCCGTAGATTAGAATTTTTTCATTTTTCAAAATAGCGAGTTCAATACGTTCAATGGCTTTATCCATATCTTTCATCAGGAACGGATCGTGTAATTTTTCTAAACTTGGTCTAAAAAAATCTTTAGCTTCATCAAATGTTTTGATATTTCGCAATACCAATAATTTGCATAACGTTGGGTGAATGTTTAATTGCTTTTGCAATTCTTGCACTGCATTTTCGTCAGCTTCTAAGTATGTCCATCTTTTATTTTGCAGCATAATTTTAAAGAATGTCAAATTTATCAAATTGTTACCGTAATAAATAATTTTAATTTGATATTATACTGTTTTTTCGAAAATAGTTTAAATCGTCTAGTGCCATCACTTAGTTTTTGTTATTGTATTACTTTTCTATAAATTTTAGAATATGTGAATAAATTGATGTTTTATAGTCTAACTATTATTTTAATTTTGTATTGCTAATGTGTATGAAAAAGATAATTTATACCACCTTAGGTGTGGCTTCTGTTGCAAACGAAAAGTTTAAAGAATTACTGGAAGATTTAATTCAAAATAATCAGTTTACAGAAGATGAAGGCAAACGAATTGTTGATGGCTTTTTATTCGATTTGCGCCAGCAATTGGATTTGGTGCAAGGAAATGTGCAGTCTAAGTTGGACGATATTATGAAGAAATTCGGCATTTCTGATTATTATAGTTTGAAACAGGAATTTGAAAATTATGTGCAAGATGTAAAATCAAATCCAACGCTTTTATTGAAATTACCGTCTAAGAAATAAAAAGTCGCCTCGAAAGGCGACTACTTTGGATTCTTATGTTTCTATTTTTTATGTTAATGCAAAGTTAAGGCTAATTTGAAAAACTAGTTTTGACTTGCATCAAATAAATCACATATAGTATCTTTTTGTAATGTGGCGTTTTTAACTAGAAAAGATCAAAATCATCAGTTTTTTTACCTTCCTCATCTTTCATGAAATTACCTTTTGATGGTACAGTTTTATAGCTGTTGCTATATTCTTGCATTTCATCATAAAGTCCACCAGCATCATAGAATCGACCAAAGTGTTTGTTGAATCTTAATTCAACACTGCCTGTTGGTCCGTTTCTGTGCTTGGCGATAATGATTTCTGACATTCCTTTTAAATGTGCGCCATTAGCTGCTTCATCTAATTTATAATATTCAGGACGATACAAGAACATAACCATATCGGCATCTTGTTCGATAGAGCCTGATTCACGTAAGTCAGAAAGCTGTGGTTTCTTATCGCCACCGCGCGTTTCCACGCTTCGGTTTAATTGTGACAATGCAATTACAGGAATGTTTAATTCTTTTGCCAAGCCTTTTAAGGAGCGTGAAATATTGGAGATTTCTTGCTCTCTATTCATGCCTTTGTCGCCACCGCCACTCATTAATTGCAAGTAATCGATGATGACCATTTTTATTCCGTGTGCATTTTGTAATCGACGGCATTGTGCACGAAGCTCATATACATTGATTGCTGGTTGGTCATTGATGTATATTGGTGAAGAGGAAAGACGTTCTACTTTGTCTCTTAAAATGGCGTATTCGTTTTCACTCATTCTTCCGTTTGCTACTTTTTGAGCATCAATCTCGCACTCTAATGAAATAAGACGTTTTGCTAATTGCACGGCGCCCATCTCTAATGAGAAAATTGCAACTGGCATATTGTGAACCACAGCAGCATTTCTTGCTATATTTAGTACGAATGCGGTTTTACCCATAGATGGACGTGCAGCAACTATGACTAAATCAGTTGCTTTCCAGCCTGATGTCATTCTGTCTAATTCAACATAACCAGATGGCACAGAGTTTTCTAATAAACCATCTTCTCTGCTTTGCAAACTGTCAATATCAGTTATTGATTTTGATACTAATTGTCCAATATTTTGTACCGAACGACTGATGTTTTTATCAGCAATTTCATAAATCTTTTTCTCTGCACCATCTAATAAAACAAAAACATCAGTTGTGTCCTCAAAAGCATCGCGAATAATATCACTAGATATGCGAATTAATTCGCGCTGAATAAATTTTTGTACAATAATACGAGCATGAAATTCTACATTGGCTGATGAAGCAATTTTATTGGTGAGCTCACTGATATAAAAAGCACCGCCAACTTCTTCTAATTTGCCACTTTTTCGTAAGTCTTCGGTAACCGTTAATAAGTCGATCGGATGTGACTTGCCAAATAATGATTGAATTGATCGGAAGATAGTAGCATGCGCATCTACATAAAAACTTTCTGGTTTTAATACGTCATTTACTTCTGCAATAGCTCCTTTTTCGATGAGCAATGCACCTAATACGGCTTCTTCTAATTCACGAGCCTGAGGCGGAACTTTGCCATATAACATATTAGACATATCTTCTGTCTTATTTCTAGTAAATCGTGTAGTTTTTTTAGTAAAATTGCTTGTTTGTTCTTCCATGGGACAACGAAAATACAATATAAAATTTGTTGTAAATAGCGTAAAAATCAACTACAATGTTAATAACGAATGTGGATACATTGTTGATAGTACGAACACGCGTGAAACATGAGGTTTATTACTTGAAATTGAATGTTTTAATTGTAATTTCAACACAAACAAATTAATAATTACATAATTTATTTCTGTTAGAAACTTTTTTTCGCCTCAATTTTAAACAAGTTTATGCACTATTTTATATTAGCTTAAAGATGTTATTTATGTATATAATTATTTATATTGTATTAATTAAATGCATTCACACCTGTAATATCCATACCTGTAATAAGTAAATGCACTTCGTGCGTTCCTTCATAGGTGATTACACTTTCTAAGTTCATGGCATGACGCATAAAAGGAAAATCCTGTGTGATGCCCATTCCACCACATATTTGTCGGCATTCACGAGCAATATATAATGCAGTTTCAACATTATTGCGCTTGCCCATCGATATTTGTGCAGGTGTTATTTTTCCTTCCATATTTAATTTTCCTAACTGTAAAGAAAGTAATTGCGCTTTAGTAAGTTCAGTTAGCATTTCTGCTAATTTTTTCTGTGTTAATTGAAATGCTGCTAATGGTTTTCCGAATTGATTACGTTCTTTACTGTATTCTACAGCATGATGCAAGCAATCCATTGCAGCTCCAAGCACACCACATGAAATGCCAAATCTGGCGGAAGACAGACATGATAATGGCGCCTTTAATCCTTTTGCTAATGGTAAAATATTTTTTGATGGAATTCGCACATCATCAAATATTAGCTCTCCAGTAATAGAGGCACGTAAACTCCATTTTCCTTTGATTTCTGGTGTAGTAAAGCCTTTCATATCGCGTTCTACTATACAGCCTACGACATGACCATCTTCATTTTTTGCCCAAACAACAGCGATATCACATACGGGTGAATTGGTAATCCACATTTTTGCACCTTTTAAAATATATTCATCACCATGTTTAATCAATCTTGTTTCCATCGATGAAGGGTCGCTGCCGTGATTAGGCTCTGTTAATCCAAAGCTTCCAATAAATTCTCCTTTTGCTAATTTTGGTAAATAAGTTTGTTTTTGCTCTTCGCTACCAAATTTCCAAATTGGATACATCACTAATGAGCTTTGTACGCTGGCGCAACTTCGAATACCAGAATCGCCACGTTCGAGCTCTTGCATAATCAATCCGTAAGCAATTGCATCTAAGCCACCGCCACCATATTGCGTTGGTATATGAGGGCCAAATGCACCAATTTCACCGAGTTCTTTTATTAAGTGTTTCGGAAATGTATTTTTCTCTGCACAATCTTCGATAATTGGAATTACAGCCGTATTTACCCATGCTCTGACGCTATCGCGAATTAGCTTTTGTTCGTCTGTTAATTGTGCATCTAAGTTTAAATAATCAAAACCACGGAAAGAAGAAGCATATCTATTAGCCATAATATACTATTTTTGTTAAAACAAAGGTATGCAAAAAAAAGTATGGATAGGATTGGAAGGAATGGAATTTTATGCCTATCATGGTGTATATGCAGAAGAGAGAATAAAAGGTGCAAATTTTATTGTTGATGTAATGATATATACTGATGCGGAAAATGCCATGTTGCACGACGAATTATCAGGAACAGTAAATTATGAATTAGTGTATCAAGCAGTTGCAAAAAATATGCAAACACCTGTGCAGCTCATTGAACATTTGGCATATAAAATAATTACTGATATTCGCACATTTGTAGTGAAAGAAGACCTTATTAGAATAAAAATTAAAAAAATGCAACCACCATTGAACGGAAATGTATTGGCTAGCGTTGTAGAAGTGGAAGATTGATTATTTTATAAAAAGTGAATTCTATTTTTGTTTTCTGTAAAAATAATGTACATTTGCATTCCACAAAAATAATGGTCGGTTGGCCGAGAGGCTAGGCAGAGCTCTGCAAAAGCTCGTACGGCGGTTCGAATCCGCCATCGACCTCAAAAAGCGAAACGAAAGTTTCGCTTTTTTTATTAATGTTGAATAAGTATTTTCTGAAAACCTATATTTTTTCCATCACTTATTTTTAGTAAATATAGACCCTTGTTAAAGGTGCTTGTGTTTATTTCAAAAGTATTGATATTTGAAAATGCTCGATGAAAAATTTCTTGTCCAATCGTGTTTATTATTTGAACAGATATATTACTGAAATGTGCCTTTAGCGATACAGAAATACTGTGATTAGCTGGATTGGGAAAAACAGAAAATGCGAATTCTTCGAGTCTGTTTTCATAAATTGTCGATGGTATAATTGGCGGTGGAAATTGACTGAAAATAGTTAAACCGCCAGCAATATTACCACATAACAATTCAGCTTTTGTGTCATTAGAAATATCTGCAATTGTTGAAGAAGTACGCATACCTATACTTTCGCTGACGACATTTCCAGATGAAATAAAAGTGCCTGTTAAATTATCTTCAATGTTGTAATACTTTAACAGGCCACTAATATTGGTACCTAAGAGCAAATCGTATTTACTATCGTTATTAATGTCGGCTATTGTAGGTTGTGTAAAGCCGATAGAAAGTCCATTTGTTTTAATTCTAATTTTGCCTAAAGAATCTGTTACAAACGCAAAATCAATACTGTCAACTGAATTGCCAGTATAATAATTTAAGTTGCCATTTCTTTCACCAATAATTAAATCTGTTTTTCCATCTCTATTGATATCTACCAAGCAAGGTGTTGCATTTGCACCAACATTAATTGCAATTCCAGTAGCATCTTTTAAAAGTCCTTTGTATAAAAGATTTGGTGCATTGCCAGTAATTGCTGTGTTTTCCCAGTAAATAAGTTTGCCGTCTGAAAGTCCAACGACTATATCTGTGTCATTGTCGTTATCTATATCACCAATAGCAGGAGCGAGGTCTTTTACATTTAATGTGCTTACTCCGAGATAGTCGTCATCTATTAATTCGAATGCAGCTTGCTCCACATTACCAATATTTTTATATAATTGTAGCTTATAAACAGCTGCTTGCACATAGTCTTTAAAACCACCACTACCAAGCAATATGTCCTTTAAGCCATCACCATCAGCATCAAAAAAACATGGATACGAATTTTCGCCAGCATCTATCATATTTTCCAATAGGAAATTTTTTTGTTGTAATGCTAGTTCTATACTTGGTGAGCCAATTGTCTTTATGTTTTTATAGTACCAAATATTATTGATATTAGCAGTACCAACGTCAAATGTGGAAACCAACATATCGGTGAAACCATCATTGTTTGCATCAACAAATGAAGGCGAGCCAAATGAGCTTACATCAAATGGAATATTATAGTTAGGAAAAGTGATGTCTTGTTGTTGTATGCTTGCATAGTTTTTAGTGCCTAAGTTATATAAAAGCGTTAGGCTATTTAATCCAATACTTCCAATTGCAAGATCAGTGGTTTCATTAGCGTCAATGTCAATTGCTGCTAAGGAAGAGCCTGTGTGCATAATATTTTCATTGCTGTTTGGTCGATTGAATTTGAACGTGCATGTATCATTTAATGCGTAAGCAGCAGCTAGTGTGTCGAGTACATTTCCCCAGCAATTATCGGCTTTTGTAAAAAACAAACTATCACATGGCAGCGCTAATTCTTTTTGTTGATTTTCATAATATTGCAATCTATTGCCAAAGACATTAAATGAAATTACGTCGAGGTCGCCATCTTTATTGACATCAGCAAGAGCTGGTTTTATTACGTCTGAGCAATATAGGTTTATTTTGCCACTTACACCCTGATAAAAAAATCCATCTTGTTGTAATTTGAATTTTAAAGTATCATTTGTATAGTAAGCAGTATATACTTTTATGTTAGCCACATTGTTATATGTGAAAATATCTTCAATGCCATCGCAGTTATAATCTTTCATAATAAACCAGCCATTAACAGGAGGAAAATGAGCAGCATATTTTGATGAAAAATGATATTGTGTGCTATTGTTTTGTGTCGAAGTAAAAATCAAAAAATTATTGTTTGATTTATTATAAACAACAAGGTCTTTTCTATTGTCGTGATTGACATCAACCATGCCGAATTGCGCATTATTTATGCCGCCAGTCCAAGGGTATTGCAAGCTTGTATTGTTTGATTTTACGGGCAAATAATCAAATCGAAAATATTGTTGTGCTAAGATGCTATTTGCCTGAATCATAAAAAACAAAGGCAGTAAAATACAGGCTTGCTGTGTGTATCTATAGTAGTCTATAATGGTATTTCTCATACTTATTCGCATTCAATAACGGCGTGTACTGAAGTATTAAAAAGGATAGCCGATTGCAAAATTAATTCCTAAGAAATCTTTAAAACTAAATTTATAAAATCCTATATCATTATTGCGTGGTTGTTTGAAAATGAGATAATCATCATTGTTTATTTTATTAAAAGTCCATCTGTCACCTTCATTAAATGCCGGATCATACAAAGCATATCCGAGGTCTAATCGCACGACGAAAAAGTTTAAGTCCATTCGTAAACCAATACCAATGTCCCAAGCGAGTTCTTTCATAAATCGTTTAGTATCGAAGTTGGCGAGAGCTTTGTCTGGATCTTCTTTTATTAGCCAAACGTTTCCGATGTCTGTAAATATAGCGCCTTTAAAAATCTTGTAAATATTGAAACGATATTCTGCATTGAATTCAAATTTTAAATCGCCAGTTTGGTCGAGGTTATTTCTGTTTTTATTATGCGTATTAAAGCCACCAGGCCCTAATTGTCGATAACCCCAGCCTCGTAAGGAGTTTGGTCCACCAGCAAAAAATTGTTTTATGTATGGAATTACGGCAACATCACGTTGCGTAAAAGTAGAATCGTTGATGGCTACAGATGTTGTATATCTTGAGTTGCCATAAGGAATGCCGATGCCAATGAAGGTGCGGAAGCTCAAGGCTTGACCACGTCTGAAATTGAAGAAATAGCGTGGTTCCATTTCTAAACGGAGAAATTGCGCAAAGTTGACTTTGCCTAATTTATAAGGCGTTACAGCGTTTTTTTGTGCTGCTTTTGAAAATGCAAATAAGAAGTTGCCGGCCAAAAATGCATTGGCTCTGAAATAGAAATAATTTTTATACTTTCCAACATTTAAGTCTTGATTTGTATAAGAGAATGTATATTCTTGACCTAATATAAACTGTTGACTAAAGCTTTGTTGTAAACGTGCGTTTTTATTTAATTCTGTTTGAAAAGAGTCGCTGATGCGAGATGGAATGACATAAGTAAAACTCAAGGGCGAAAAGATGTGCCTATATTTTTCGTTATACCATTCATAACCATAATTGGTGCCGACCGTTTGAATGTTGTATAATCCTATTCTACGTTGGAAATTATAGTTTAATGATATGAATGTACGCGGTTTGTATTTTTGATAGGTAACACATTTATTTTTTTTGAAAGATGGAAATATACGTGCTAAGTTTAGCTTGGCTTCCATGTTGAAATTTACTGTGTTTACTGCTTTATTTTCTAATCTTTTTTCTTTTAAGAGTTGAAACTCTAAACCTGTACTCACATTGAATTGGAATTTAGCTGCGGATCTAAAAAGGTTATTATTTCTATATGACCCTACAAGATTAAAACCGAGTGTGCTTTGCGCATTAGTGTTTAATTCCACGTCAGTTCCAAATGCATGGCGCTTGGCTGGTGTACATTTGATGCGTGTGTATAATCCACTTTCTTCTGGAGAAATAGATATCGGAATGTGTTCGATATTTACGAAACGGAACACACCTAAGCTGTTTAGTGCATTTCTAGTTTTAAGGAGTTGGTCTTTGTTGAATAAATCGCCAGGTTTTATGTAAGTAGATTTTGTGAGCGCTCGTGGCAGTACTGATGTTTTCAAAACACGATAGTTGACATCACAAATGGTATCGTAAATAAAATCTTTTCTTGTTAGTTTTTTATTTTCTTTCTTATTGTCAAAATTTAAAATATCGTAATCGATTTGAACATACGAGTATAGCTTATGCGTAAGCGAATCCGCTTCATTATTGACAATTAAATTGACATCGATTTGATGATTGCCTATGGTACTGTCAATATTTAGAAATATATAGTCAGGACTGAAGGTGAAATAGCCTTTATTTTGTATGGTTTCTGCTATTCGCTGTCTTTCTTTTTTTATGATGTCGATATCAAAAGGATCATTTTTTTTAAGCAAGCTTTTCTTTTCTTCTTTTTCTACTATTTTTAATAGAATGCTGTCTAATGCTGTTAGATGTATTTTTCGATAAGTAAATTGTGGTCCAGTATTTATGTGATAGGTAACACTTGTTTTTTTGTTTTTAGTTTTGAAAGATGAAGTGACATCACTGTAGAAGAATCCATGATAGAATAAATAATTCTTCATTCTTTTTATGGAAGTTGCAATTGTTGTTGAGTCAAACAATACTGGCGCTTCGCCATTATTTGTTTTATTTGCACTTATTTTTTTTCTCCTTTTTTTCTCTAGTTTTTTCAGTTTTGATAAGTCTTTCGCAGTATGAATATTATTGGCGATTTTTGTTTCCAATTCTTTTTTACGTGCTTCTTTCTTTTCATTTCGTAATATATTCATTGTATAAACACCTAACTTTAATCGGAACAAGCTTATAAATCGTTTGTTAGGTTGCTGGTTATATACTACTTGCTTTGCTAATTCTGATTTAAGCGTAGTTTTATCGCTGATTACTTTGCTGCTATATTTTATAGAAACGCCATTACTTATCAATAAGCTTTGATCTTCTTTTATTAAATGTTTGGTTGCACTGCAAGAATATAGTAGTGCAATGCACACAACATATCCTAATTTTTTACATCTTTGAAATGAATTTTGCATCATGCTTAGCCAAAATGAAATAAAACTTATTAATTCGCTCAAAATTAAGAAATACCGCAAGAAGTATTTAGAATTTATTGCCGAAGGTGATAAAATTATAAAAGAATTAATAGATGAAGGCATGGAAGTTGTTCACATATTTGCAATAAACGACAACTTTATTCATCAAAAATGTCGAATTATTAGTGAATCAGATTTGAATAAAATTACTGCATTGCAACATCATCACAATAGTTTTGCCGTTTTTAAAATTCCAATTATCGATGTAAGTATTAACTCAAATGAATGGTCGCTGGTGTTAGATGACATTCAAGACCCAGGAAATATGGGCACTATTATTCGTACTTGTGATTGGTTTGGTATTAAACAAATTTTTTGCTCTGATGGTTGTGTTGATGCCTATAATCCAAAAGTAGTACAAGCGAGCATGGCGTCTGTCGGAAGAGTGAACGTAATAGAAACAGACATTGAGCAACTATTTATGGAGCATGATTTACCAGTTTATGGCGCAGTGTTGAATGGTGAAAATTATAGAGTCCAATCTTACGAACAAAAAGGATTTATACTTATTGGCAATGAAGGACATGGCATACGCGAATCGCTGCATGCAAAAATCAATTTTCCCATCACCATTCCTAAAAATGGAAAAGCAGAGTCATTAAATGCAGGCATTGCAACCGCCTTAATTTTAGATAAACTCGCGTAAACTATTTGCCACTTTTTTTCGGCTGATACAACTCAAATTCTCTTACTTTTCCAACGTTTGGTACATCACCGTCTGTTCGTTTTTCGTATTCGATATTTTCTACGTGTCGCCATTTTCCTTTTTTCCATACAAATCCTTCGTAAGTTCCATCAGGAACATAGTTGGCAAAAAATCCTTCTAAAGAATTGCCATTCGGTGCAATGTGGTCATAGATTATTCTTTTTTCAGTAGCATTATAATTCAATGAAGCAGACGCTTCTTTTGCAAATTCAAGAATAAATCTGTTTAAAATTTTTCCATTTCCCATGTCGATAATTGGTGCGCCAAAACGAGGTTGTCCCTGCTTATTGAAAGAAAGAATTTCCATTACTTTTTTGTTGCTCATCATGTTATTGCCATCCCAGCCAAATAAAGTATAGTAGTTTTTCTTTCCACTTTTCACTGTTTTAATACCATAATAAAGTGCGCCAATCCAATTGTTGTTATCGACGTTGATGTCTTGCTGGTGGTCAGTAAATTCTGAGTAATCGATGAGCGGAAACATTTTCAGCGTGTCGCTTTTCATTTGTAATGTTCCAAAAAATTTGTACATACCTTCATCACTTTGAGCATACCATGTAAATATTTTAAATGCACCATCTTCCGCATGTATAATTTTCCATGGCAATAAAGAATCCCAGCTGTAATAATAAGAATTTTCGATACGTAAAGCCTTCGTCAAGGTTTTAATTATTCTATAACTAGCAATCGTTCTGTTGTCTTTCAGTTTGCTATTGATTAAGGTGTCGCCATACATACGAATGGTGTCTTCATACAATTTCAATTGTCGATGATTATCTGGCGTTATTTGAGCTTGTGAAATAAATGAAATGGCCAATAAAATGCTACAAAAAAATATCTTCATGTGTAATGTTGTTCAAAATTAATACCAAAAATAAACGTTATTATCTTTTAAAAAGTATTTTATGTCTTCGAATTGGTATAAATCTTGTTAATAATATTTAAAAGTAGCTGTATTTTATTATATTTCAAATTGAAACAAAATCGTAAACATACAAAATGAAGCCACTCATTTCTCTTTTTTTATATATTGTTATAGCCATGTCAACAAACCTATTTGCACAAGTGCAATGGGCGAGTAAGCTAATTGATTTTTCCTCCGAATATAAAAGTGAGTTGATACAAGCAAATTCTACGCGATGCAGTGCTGCTCAAGTTTTAGGCTTACCTAATGTGATGAAATATGGCGAATCATATTTGGCGTGGTCGCCAGCCAAACAACAAGCAGGCAAGGAGTTTGTTACCGTAGGGTTTGCCACACCACAAACCGTACAACAGATTGTAATTGGCGAAACATATAATGCAGGCTCTATTTGTGAGATAATTTTATATGATAATAATGGGAAAAAATATACAGTATATGAGAATAAAAATCCATCATTTGTAAAAAAGTATAACGACTTACTAAGTTATTTTAAAATAAAACCCGTCTATAATGTAAATAAATTAAAGCTTGTATTAAATACCGACGCTGTTGGTGGTGGACAAGAAATTGATTGCATTGGAATTTCATCAACTACTGCGCCATATCAACATCAAGTGAATGTGATTAAATATTCAGAAACAGTAGGCCTTCCAGAAAATTTAGGACCAAATATTAATTCATCTTATTACGATCATTTACCATTGATATCACCAGATGGAAGCATGCTTTATTTTATTCGCAAACTGACGAATGAAGACAATACACAACGTTTTGATGATGATATTTATTTATCACACATTATGCCAACAGGTAAATTTACAAATGCCGAAAATATTGGACCTCCATTGAATAATCAAACTAGTAATTTTGTTTGTTTTATTAGTAAAGATAATAATCGATTGTATGTGGCTAACAAGTACATTAAAAATACATACAATTATTCTGGACTGTCAGTTTCAAGCAAACAAAAAAATGGTGATTGGAGCAAGCCAAAACCGCTCACAATTCCTGATTTATACAATAAAAATGAGTTCGCTCATTATCATATGAATTTAGATGAAAATATTGCATTGATGTGTATTCAACGCGACGATTCTTATGGTGATTTAGATATTTATGTGTCACAAAAATATAGTGATGGCGATTGGTCAAAGCCTAAAAACATTGGTCCTGTCATCAATACGGTTGGTGCAGAAGGTTCTGTGTTTTTAGCAGCTGACAATAAAACGCTCTATTTTTCTTCAACAGGTCATGCCGGTTTTGGTAGCTATGATATGTTTATGACCAAACGATTAGATGATACATGGACAAATTGGAGCAAACCAATTAATCTTGGAAATAAAATCAATACTGACGAAATGGATATTTATTACACCATTCCAGCGGCAGGTGATTATGCCTATTTTTCTAGTGGACAAAGTTATTTCGGCAAAAATGACTTATATCGAATCAAATTGCCAAAAGAAGCACGACCTGAATTTGTTGATGTTGCTAAAGTATTGGCTTCATCGCCAATTCAAAAAAATACAATTCCGTCAAACGCTTCAAATACAAATATTACTACAACACCAACAAAAACTACACAGCCAACAGCACCACCAACATCTACTGTTGCTCCAACATCATCAGTAAATAAAACAACGGACGGCCTTCAAAATAAATTAGAGGAATTAAAAAAACAACAAGCTCAAGTAACAAGGCCTGCAACAACAGTAGTTGCACAACAACCTAAACAGGAAATAACACAAGTAACAAGTGTGCCATCGCCAACGTCAATAAAAACACCAGTTTCAACAACAATGCCAACTTCTACTGTACAAGTAAAGAAAGAAGTAGTCAACTATATTGAACCATATAAAACACCAGAAGAACTTCGACAAAAGCCAGCAACAACAAATACTATTAAGCCAGCAGAGATGCCGAAAACTTCGCCACATGTATTGACAAAAGAAGAGTTGGCCGCTCGAGAGCAACAAAAATCAAATCCTACAGTTAATCCTGCAAATGATAACTTGACGAATTTGACAAAAAGACCACAGCCAGAAGTAATACCAACAAGTAATGTGTTGTCAACATCATCGCCACAAATTCAAAACCCAACAATTGTTACTACAGAGGTTGAGCCTGTCGCAACACCTGCTACCACAATATCCAGTGTTCCATCATCTGTAAATTTACGCACCAGCCAAGTAGCTACAGATGATTTGCAACAAAAATTAGATGCACTAAAACAACAACAATCTGCAATACAGCAGCCAAGCACGACTACTTACACAACACCTACTTCAACTATAAGTGTCCGTGAGCAATATCCAAATCCATCACCTGTTTTGCCTACATCGAATGCAAAAACCGATGATCTGCAACGCAAATTAGACGAGCTAA
>JADKZZ010000051.1 GCA_020848475.1 Chitinophagales bacterium
GTCAACGGCTGCATTTAAATGCACGTTATTGCTACATTGTAATAATTTATCAGCTAAAGAAATTATAGGTATCGTATCGCTAAAAAATACAAGAATGCTGTCAATTGCTTCACATTCTTGCGCTATTATTTTCACAAAATACTGCTGCGATAAATTTGTTTGTACAACACTTATACTTGCCGTAGTGCCAATAATAGGCTGAAAGTTTGCATTTGTTGACCAAATCACAGATTGGCCATCTGAAATAGGAACCTGAAGCCTTACAGAGTCTTTACAAACACGTAGGGTATCCATTGTGTTTATTTGAACAGAATTAATGGTTTTAACTTGAATGCTATCGTATTGCACACAAGTGTCTCCATTTTGTAATGGCGTTTTTATGCTTACATAATAAGTAATATTCGTATTGATATTTGTCGTTGGATTTGCAATAAAAGGATTATTCAAACCAATAGTTGGAGACCATGAAATAATGGAATTATTTGGCGCGATTAATGAAATTTGCGCATCGCCTGTATTCGTACATTTTGTGAGTATCCGATTTAAGTTATATGCTGGCTTTGGAAAAAGTGAAATACTTTTTGTAATCGTAGAACTACAGCCATTTATTGATGTAGCAGTAAGCGTTATTGTAAGCGAAGTGTCGATTCCATTATATAATAATATTGGATGTTGACTATTGGAAGAATCACCATTTGAAAAATGCCATTTCCATGCAACAACATGTAATGTGTCAGTACTTTTGTCAATGAATTGAATGGGATCATTAATGCCTAAACAACTATTCATAGTTACAATAAAATCAGCATCTATTTTTTTGTATTGTACAGAAATTTCTTGCGTGTAAGTTGCCGTGCAAGTATTGGTGATATTGTTTTTGCTAATAAGAGTAACGATATATTTACCTGTATCGCTGTATGTATGTGATGGATTAATTGCAGTTGAAGAATCGCCATCTCCAAAATACCAAATATAATCAGTGCCGCCACTACTTTGATTTTGGAAATTAACTGTAAAATCATTACACTGAATGGAAGGTGCAAAAAAGCTACTGACCACTTGTAAGTTACAATCAATAATATTAAACTGGAAATCTCGTGATGTTTGTGTCAACCACTGACCATTTCTATATTCATCTACACATACACCAACGACAAATTGCCCAATAGTATTTGGCGTCCCAGTAAGGATGCCTGTTGACGAATTGATTGATAAAGGCACACCGCCTAACATATCATTAACACTATATGAAGAATCCCAAACGACGTGTTCAAATGGCGGCACTTCTTCGATGTAATAATTCAATGGATCGTCAGGAAATGCGCCTGAATATGGCGTACACAAGCTATACACCAAAGAATCACCATCACTATCGATAGCGCTATTGTTGTAGGTAATTGGCTTGTTTACACAGATATATACAGGCGGATAATTAAGAAAATAGGGACTTGTGTTGTTGATATTTTGTCCGTTATTGTCAGAAGTCGGAATATTAATAGTATAAGTGGCGCCCCAATCCATCGCTGCATTGCCTCTCGAATTGTATGTCAAATTTTGAATCGTATTATTTCTGCAACATCTTTGGTAGTAAATGGTATAACCAAAGTCATTTGGCGGTAATATAAGCGTGTCTCGATACCGAGTCCAGTTCACACAAACAGGCGTCTCAATTTGTGCACAAGCATCAGGAACACCAGGATCTAAAATACTGTCAAACGGTATATTCCGAAAACTATATGACTCCGCGACGCCGTCCCAAATTCGGATGATAGCTGGGTCATCTAATGGCGGTACACCATTTATGCAATCGCGATACACATATAAAGATATTTCGTAGCGGTCATTTCCTAGGTATTGATAATTCATTACACCACCAACAATATGTGTGGCATTTGCATTAATTGCATAGCAAAATAAACTAATAACAAAATAAAGTGTAGATACGTTTTTTAAAGACATGATTCTGTAATCGTTAATGAAATTACATAATACATTGAATTAAAGCAAAAAATAGATTCATCTTCTACAATTGTAGTATAAATACATTTATCAGTAAGTAATTCTCCATTAATTAGTAATTAAATCTTACAGCGGCTTATTACATACAATATTAAGGTCGTATTTTTGTGCCATGTCAACAATTGCAGACGAAATAAAGCGCAGAAAAACATTTGCTATTATATCACATCCAGATGCTGGTAAAACTACACTTACAGAAAAATTTCTATTGTACGGTGGAGCTATTCAAACAGCAGGAGCCGTTAAGTCTAATAAAATAAAAAAATCGGCAACTTCCGATTTTATGGAAATAGAAAAGCAAAGAGGTATTTCTGTTGCAACTTCCGTAATGACATTCGAATATCAAAATACATTAATCAATTTATTAGACACACCTGGTCACAAAGATTTTGCTGAGGATACTTACCGAACGCTTACAGCAGTTGATAGCGTTATTTTAGTGGTTGATTGCGTAAAAGGTGTGGAAATGCAGACAGAGAAATTAATGGAAGTTTGTCGAATGCGAAACACACCAGTCATCGTGTTTATTAATAAACTCGACCGCGATGGAAAAGATCCATTTGATTTGCTTGATGAATTAGAACAAAAATTATTTATTAAAGTACGACCATTATCATGGCCGATAGGCGGCGGAAAATTATTTAAAGGTGTATATAATTTATTTGATAAACGCTTGAATTTGTTCAGAGCTTCATCGACAAAAGTAGAAGAGGAATTTGTGTCTATTGATAATATTCAAGATGCAGAACTAGATAAACAAATTGGCGAACGTGATGCAGCAAAATTGCGAGAAGATGTTGAATTAATTGACGGTGTTTATGAAACATTTAATGAAGAAAAATACAAAACTGGTGAAATAGCACCTGTGTTTTTTGGCTCAGGAGTCAATAATTTCGGTGTTCGAGAGCTCTTGGAAACCTTTATCAGAATTGCACCTTCGCCACGTGGCAGAAACACCGACACAAGAGTAGTGATGCCAACAGAAGAAAAAATGACAGGTTTTGTTTTTAAAATCCATGCAAACATCGACCCAAATCATAGAAGCAGAATCGCATTTTTGCGCGTATGCTCTGGTAAGTTTGAGCGAAATAAATATTTCTATCACACTCGACTAAAAAAGGAATTACGTTTTAGTAATCCAGTAACCTTTATGGCATCTGATAAAAATATTGTCGAAGATGCATATCCTGGTGATGTAATTGGTATGAATGATACTGGAAATTTCAAGATAGGAGACACCTTGACAGAGGGCGAAAACATGATGTTTAAAGGTATTCCAAGCTTTTCACCAGAAATTTTTAAAGAGTTGGTGAATACAGATCCAATGAAAACTAAACAACTCGAAAAAGGTATTCAACAACTAACAGAAGAGGGCGTGGCACAATTATTTACTGTGCATACGACACAAGCAAAAATTATTGGTACAGTAGGCGAATTACAGTTTGAAGTCATTCAATACAGATTATTGAACGAGTATGGTGCATCTTGCCAGTTTAAACCTTTACAGTATTATAAAGCTTGTTGGTTAACGGCTGAAAATC
Source organism: Chitinophagales bacterium (assembly GCA_020848475.1). Classification (GTDB taxonomy): domain Bacteria; phylum Bacteroidota; class Bacteroidia; order Chitinophagales; family JADIYW01; genus JADJSS01. The sequence continues at coordinate 3,561 of JADKZZ010000051.1, forward strand.
AAACAAAATTAAATGAGTTTATCAGAACAAAATCCAACTATATAGCGTTTGATAAAGAGAAACAGCCAGTTTTTTTGGCAAGTTCTGAATGGATTTTAAGATTAACACAACAAGATTATCCTGAAATTCATTTTCACTTGACTTCAGAATTTAATAAGGATGAAGTAGTTGTTTAGATGCAATATTGAAATCCAATAAATTGCATTATTTGTATTATTGAAGCAAAAAAAATATTACTAACATGAACAAGCGCATTGATTTTTTACGTTCACAAATTGACAAAGAACAGTGGCAATACGATTATCCTTTGATGGATTGGCTCAGAGCACGTGTTGTTGCAGTCGATGAAGGTTATGTAAAAATGCAGTTTACTGTCGAAAAATATATGCTTAATCCAATTGGCATTATGCATGGAGGCATCATGGCGACTGTCTTAGATGAAGTGATGGGTGCTGCTAGTTTCACATTGGGCCGACCAAATGGATTTGCCACTGTAAATATGAATGTGGACTATCTAAATCCAGCAAAATTAGGAGAAACCATTTTTGCAATTGGCAAAATTGTGCGAGCAGGTAAAACAATATTGCATATAGAAGCAAGTATTGTAAATGCAAATGATAAATTACTAGCGAAAGCTACTTCCAATATGATTGTCACTGCTGTGCAATTGCCTATTTAGGCTACAACTTTTAGCACTTCCTACACCTTTCTCGGTATTTTTCTTACAAGTGAGAAATCATCTTATTTCTTGATAAAAGACAAGACGAAAGTAATAGATGTGATATAATTTTAGCAAAACAAATATAAAAAAAATACGGAGTGGCGAAACCACTCCGTGTAAGAACTAAACTACTAACTATTTAATTTAATATGTGGGGGAGAAACTAAATCTAATTAATTGCCACCAGTAGGGTCAACGATGTTGCCACCAGTAGGGTCAACGATACGTGCACTAGCTGTGGAGCTTACAGTGAAATTACCACCGGTTGGGTCAACGATGTTGCCACCAGTAGGGTCAACGATTCTTTGGTTAACTGTTAAATTACCACCAGTAGGGTCAACGATATTGCCACCAGTTGGATCTACAATTTTTAAAAGCGCTAAGATGATTGTTACTATAATTCCCATAATTGTTTGTTTTGTAATACAAATATGGCAACTATTTCTTATGTGTTTATTTCGTTTTTAACAATAATGTGACTGCTCAATAATTGGTATATTATGAATTTATGATACAAAATACATTGATTATCATACAGTTATATGTAATTTCTTGGGTTTTTACTTCATTTTCTGTGACAAAGGTTTAAATGTTGGGTTTTGTAAATAATGTTTTCTAGTAGTCGTATTTTAAATAATCCGGGTTGTTTTGCTCTATCAGGGACTAAATAAATAGCTAAAATGTTAGGCATTTAGTCTATTTATATTAAAATAAATCACTACTACAGCGCAAAGTTTGCTTATAATAAAGCATTTGTCAATCTCTTGATAAATATATTTGTGACTTTGTTTTTTTTAGTATAATTTACAAAACTTATTGCAACTCGCTTGTTTTTAAGTATTTTGTCTATTTTTTTTATGCCTATTGTGACATTATGGACACCTTAAAGGAATTAGTAACGATTGTTAATAGAAAACGTTTGTCTAAAATAGATGTTTTTGATAAGGCATTGCTTAGCCAAAGTGCTTCCAATTTATATTATAAGCTTTATGAAGGTTTAGAATCTGGTAAAATCACAGATGACGCAAGTGCGGCAAGTTATATATATGGTTCTGATGATAAAGACGCAAAATATCGCAAGCTAAAATCTAGATTTAAAAACAAACTTCAAAAAACACTTTTATTATTAGATACAGAGGAAGTATTTATTAATAATCAGAGTAGAGCTTATTATGAATGTCTTTTAAATAGTCAAATAATTGAAATCATCATCAAAATTACTGGTACCACAAAATTAGTGTATGAATTAGCCAAAGAAAATTATAGCAAGGCAGAACAATATAATTTTAATGAAATCCTTAAAAATTATTCTTATTATTTATTAAGCTATTATGCAATAATAGGTGATCAAAAATCTTTTTCAAAAGAAGAGCAACTCTATTTAAAATATTTAGATCTTTCTCAAAAAGAACAATATGCAAAGTTTTTATACTTTAAAGCATCGATAAAATTTGAAAATCAAGCACCAATTACGGATGCTTTGATTGAAGAAGTAAGAGTAGATGTTGAAGCATTAAATAAGTTAAGATTAGAACTTCAGAACATAGAAATAGATTTTTATTATTTTTTTTTGGCACTCGACTTTTATCAGAGAAGCAATCAAATTAATAAATTAATTGAAGTAAGTAATAGTGCAGAAGATATAATGACTCTAAAACCTTCGGCATTTACCTATACTCGAAAAACGATTATTTACATTTATAAATTAGCTGCATTGTTATCAAATAAACAATATGATGAAGTCAAAAATATCTTCAATAATATTGAACAACTTAATGTACCAGAAGGAAATTATAATTGGTATTTATTACAAGATATTCATTTCAAAACCTACTTACAATGTAATGATATTGAGAATGCAACAAAAATTTATGAAACTGTAGTCAACGGAAAATCATTTAAACGCCAGAACGAAAAAGTGCAGGAAAAATGGATTATCTATCATGCGTATTTGGTGTTTATGGATAATTATATTCACCATGGCGATTATAAATTTAGTTTGGCTAAATTTATAAATACGGTTCCAGTCAATTCAAGAGATAAATCAGGATTTAATTTCGCCATTCGTATTATAGAAATATTATTCAATGCTGCGCGCAATGATTTTGAACTTATTTTTTTAAAAATGGACGCTTTGCGTATCTATAAATCAAGATATTTAAACGATAACACCTATAAACGCAATCACATTTTATTAAACCTATTGCTAAAAGCAGAAAAATCAGGCTTTAGCCATAAAGTTTTAGTGAATGCTGATTGGAAAGAAATTACAGATATTAGAAAACAAAATGCTAATATCGTAGCCGAATGGGAAATTATGCCTTATGAGATACTTTGGGATATCTTTGTTGAGTTTACTAAAAAAGAATAAACATTTCTATAATACTTGCATCATTTTTTGTAATTCAAAAAGATTGAAATACTTTTGACAAACGGATGATTAATACAGAACTCTTCATAGCAAAACGATTAGCATTAGGTGATAAAAATTCTTTCTCGAGATTTATTATAAGAATTGCAGTCGTAGCTATCGCATTGAGCGTAACCGTAATGATTGTTTCGACATGTATGGTGTCTGGTTTTTCTAAAGAAATTAAAGAACGAATTTTTGGCTTTTGGGGACAAGTGCACATCACAAATTTCGCCAATAACGAATCGCTAGAAACGATGCCAATAAAAAAAGAGCAAGTTTTAGTAGATAAAATTAGAAATGCTAAAGATGTCAAAAATATTGCACCTTTTATCACCAAAGCTGGAATATTAAAAACAAAAACAGACATCGAAGGTATTGCACTTAAAGGCATTAATAAAGAATACGATTGGAAAACAATTCAGTCCTATATAAAACAAGGAAACATTATAGCTTATAATGACAGCAGCGCAAGTAAAGATATTCTCATTTCTCAGTCAACTGCAAAACGCTTGCATTTGCAAGTAGGTGATAAGGTAATTGCCTATTTTATTCGCAAAGAATTAGCGGCGCCTATCGGCAGGAAACTTCAGGTTTGTGGCATTTTTCATACTGGCCTCGAAGAATATGATAAGCAATATGCATTGGTAGATATGGAATTACTTCGAACACTCAATCAATGGCAAGCCAATGAAGTGGCAGGTTATGAAATTAGGCTACATGATATGAATAAAATGGACGCATTCAAAGATTCTGTGTATTATAAATATGTCGATCAAAGTGTAAATGCACAAACAATGAAAGATATTAATCGCAATATTTTTGAATGGCTCGATTTGCAAAAAGTGAATGAATATTTAATAGTTGGGTTTATGGTTATTGTTGCCATGCTTAATATGATTACAGCGCTAATTATTCTAATTCTTGACAGAACCAATATGATTGGCATTTTAAAAGCATTAGGTGCCAACAGTAAAAGCATCACCAATATTTTTTTATACAACGCTTCTTATATTATCTTAAATGGTCTTTTTTGGGGAAATTTATTTGGAATAGGCTTGTGTTTATTACAGCGATTTACTGGTTTTATTAAACTCAACGAAGAAAATTATTATCTAAGTGTTGCACCTGTTGATTTTAATATCATAGCAATTCTACTTATCAATGCAGGCACTTTAGTAATATGCACTTTGGTCTTGCTATTGCCTACACAATTAATAAATAAAATTTCGCCGATAAAAGCCATACGTTTCGAATAATAAATTCAGTATTTCGAGCATCACATACTTTTTATTATATTGCACAAATGTTTCAAAAACTACTGAAATGGAAATGGATACTCTTAGCATTTATTTGCTATCTATTACTTATGGTATTGCCAGCTTCATTTGTTGAAAAATATTATTCCAATGCTTTCTTTCTTTTTGTTAGAAATTTGTTGGATAGTAGCATCGCTAAAATTCCATTTCCTGCTATTTATATTTTTATAGTAATCGTTTTTCTACTACTATTGAAATGGTTTCTTCATTTTTTTAAAGAAAAACCACAGCCATTCTTTCAACGTATTTTTAGTCTCACTTCAAGCATTGCAGCATTCATCGTCATCTTCTTTGTCCTTTGGGGTTTTAATTATGGCAGAATTCCGATAGAAGAAAAATTAAACATCAATCCAGTTACTATTAGCAATATTCAACTTTTGGAAGAAACTAAATTCACAATAAAGCAACTCGAAAACTTAAGAAAAACTCTGAAACGCGATACTGGCTCTCTGCCTCAAATAATTTTTATAAATAATATCGAAACCATAAGCAGAGATGCATTGAATAAAACATTACAAAATTTTTCCTATCCTTATAGCAGTAAAATTAGAGGACGATTTGTGGTAGAAGACATGTTCCTAGTGTTTAGCATCGGCGGCCAATACTTACCTTATGTTGGTGAAGCCAATGTTGATGATGCTGTCTTTTTTTCCAAAAAACCATTCTACCTCATTCATGAATTAGCACATGGTAATGGTTTTACCGAAGAAGCTACTTGCAATTTTCTTGCTTATGTGAGCTGTAAACAATCTGGAAATGTGGCTCTTGAATATAGCGGTGAACTAAATTACTTATTATATTTATTAAGCGAATTAAAATACAGAGATAGTGTTGCCTTTGATTCGCTCATGCTTTCTTTACCACTCAATATAGCAAAGGATTTGGCAGAAATAAAACAACATATTATTGAACATACTTTTAAAACAGCTTTCTTTGGCGACTTAGTCAATAATTTATACCTCAAAATATTAGGCATTCCTGATGGCGTTAAAAACTATGACAAAATGCTTTTGCTAGTCTATGCTTGGAAACATCAATATCCTAAATAGCTTGTTTTATTTGCCTTAATCAAATTTATTTTTTGTTCAATTTGCTGGATTGCTAAAGCAAAATATAGAAGTCAATATATTGTTAAGTTCTGTTTTATTAATCTAGGTCAATATTCCTAAAACAATTTATTCCTAACTTTGTTAACTAATCTAACTTTGTTAACAAAAGTATGCCTAATAAAGAACGCAGACGTAAAGAAAAAGAAGAATTACAACAGAAAATATTAGCTGTTGCAAAAGATATTGCTGCATCTGATGGTTGGCAGAATGTTACTATTCGCAAAATTTGTGATAAAATACATTATACTGCACCTGTAATTTATCAATACTTTGAGAATAAAGAGGCTATTTTACAATCCTTACGTACAGACGGTTTTATTCAGGTTTTTAATCTATTTGAGAAAGTAAATGCCAAACATCAAACAGCAGATAAGAGGTTATTGGAATATGCGATTACCTGGTGGAATTTTGCCATTCAGCATCCTGAAATTTATCAAGTCATGTTTAATCTGCATGGCGCCGTTTGTGTTCACAATGATAGCAATATAAAAGTACACAATACGGTAATGGATTATTATCATCCTGCTTTTAAACAAATTAATCAAAAGGCAAAACGCTCTGAAATATATAGCCTTGAACTGACAGATAGCTTTATTGCAATTATACATGGCTTTATTTCAATGAACATGGCAAACAAAATTAAATCTGGAAATAATAAGGCAACTCAAGTATTTAAAAATAGCATAATCAGATTTATACACTCACTTAAAGAATAATATTTATACAATGAAAATAGGAAAAATCATCTTCTGGACATCGATTGTTTTACTCATAGCAGGATTAGCTTACATAAAACATACTAACAATAAAAAAGCAGCAGCAAAAGCAACGCCATTCGGCAAGTTTGGCCCTTCAACTTTAAGAGCGACAGGCTATGTTGCTGAATATACTAAATTGTCAAACATGCTAAGTGCAAACGGAAACATTTTAGCACAAGACGAAATACAATTACAGCCAGAAGTATCTGGTCGCGTTACCTATCTTAATATTAACGAAGGTAGTGTTGTAGCTAAAGGAACTTTGTTGATGAAAATTAATGATGCAGATTTAAAAGCACAAGTGGCTAAGTTGAATACACAACAAAAAATTGCACAAACAAATTTTGATAGAGTAGCTGCACTACTTGCAATTAAAGGTATTTCTCAAGCAGAATACGATGCAGCAGAAAACACATTGAACAACATCAAAGCAGATATTCAATTACTACAAGTGCAAATAGATAAAACAGAATTGCGTGCACCATTTTCTGGTAAATTAGGCTTGCGCAAAATAAGTTTGGGCGCATATGTTTCACCAAATACTATAATTGCATCATTACAAAATGTAAGTCAACTTAAAATAGATGTTTCTGTTCCCGAAAAATATGCAGGCATTATACACGTCGGCGATAATATGCAGTGTAAAGTAGCTGGTATCGACGAGCCATTTACAGCAAAAGTAATTGCAGTAGAACCATTCATAGATGATATTACTCGAAACCTTACCATTCGCGCAATTATACAACAACACAATGCAAAATTAATTCCTGGTGCGTATGCAAAAGTAGAATTAAAACTAAAAGATTCACCAAACTCAATTATGATTCCGAGTAGTGCCATTATTCCAGATGATAGATTTACCAAAGTAGTAGTGACAGACAGCAGTAAAGCAAAATTTGTAAATGTAGAAATTGGTGTGCGCACAGAGAGTGAAGTGCAAATTATTAGCGGAATTAATATTGGCGATACGGTCTTGACATCTGGCTTGTTGCAAGTAAAACCAGGCATGTCCGTACAGATTACAAAAGCTACAACACGTTCTACTATCAAATAAGAAAGTATATGCAGCATTCATTTTTAAATAATTAATTCAACATCATGGGTTTACCTTCATTAAGTTTACGACGTCCTGTTTTCGCAATAGTTATCAATATTATCATTATTCTTTTCGGTGTTATTGGTTATACATTTTTAGGTGTGCGCGAATATCCATCTTTGGATCCACCTGTTATTAATGTACGCACGAGCTACACAGGCGCAAATGCCGATATCATCGAATCACAAATTACTGAGCCGCTAGAAAATGCGATTAATGGTGTGCAAGGAATACGCACTATTTCTTCTGCAAGCAATCAAGGTTCTTCCAATATTACAGTGGAATTCGACTTAGGCGCTGACCTAGAAACTGCGGCTAATGATGTGCGCGATAAAGTGTCGCAAGCTATTCGTTTATTACCACAAGATATTGATGCTTCTCCAGTGGTTTCTAAAGCAGATGCCAACTCAGATGCTATCATTTCCATGACTATCCAAAGCGATTCGAAGAATGTATTAGAGTTAACAGATTATGCCGTAAATGTATTGCAAGAACGAGTGCAAACTATTCCAGGCGTGAGCTCAATTCAAATTTGGGGTCAAAAAAAATATGCAATGCGTTTATGGTTCGACCCACAAAAATTAGCAGCCTATCAACTTACGGCGATTGATGTACAAAATGCATTGAACAAAACCAATGTGGAGCTGCCATCAGGTAAAATTGCTGGACAAAATACTGAGCTTACCGTAAACACGCTTGGAAGAATAAATACACCTGATGAATTTAATAACATGATTATTAAAGATGTAAATGGTAAAACTGTAAGACTAAAAGATATTGGCTATGCAACCTTAGGCACCGAAAATTTTGAAACTTCTTTGAAGAACAATGCTGTCGGCATGGTGGCGCTCGCCTTAGTGCCTCAGCCTGGCGCAAACTATGTTGAAATTTCTGATGAATTTTATAAACGATTAGAAAAAATAAAAAAAGAAGTTCCGAGTGATATAAAATTAGATATTGCTTTAGATAATACTGTATTCGTAAAAAATTCTATTCTAGAAGTAAAAGAAACGCTTTTCATTGCTATTGTTCTAGTAGTAATTATTATCTATTTATTTTTTCGCGATTGGGTAATTGCCATTCGTCCATTAATAGATATTCCGGTATCATTGATTGGTGCATTTTTCATTATGTATATTTTCGGATTTACCATAAATGTGTTGACCTTGTTGGCTATCGTCTTAGCAACTGGCTTGGTCGTTGATGATGGAATTGTTGTCACTGAAAATATATTCAAAAAGCTAGAGGCAGGAATGCCTAAAATGCAAGCGGCACGGGAAGGCTCTGAAGAGATATTTTTTGCCGTTATTTCTACTTCTATCACATTGGCCATTGTGTTTTTGCCGATTGTTTTTATGCAAGGTTTTGTTGGTAGTTTATTTAAAGAATTTGGTATTGTAGTAGCAGGAGCTGTACTCATCTCCGCCTTTGTGTCGCTCACGCTTACGCCTGTACTCAATGTTATTTTAGGTAAAAAAGTGCATAAAAATTCTTGGTTTTATGACAAGACAGAACCTTTCTTTAAAGGCATGGAAGATGGCTATAGAGATATGCTGAATTCGTTTATGAAAAAACGATTGATAGCAATTCCAATTGTTGTGCTGTGTTTAGCATTGATATATTTTATTGGCAAAAATTTGCAATCAGAATTAGCGCCAATGGAAGATAGAGGAGCATTCCGTACAATGATGTCGGCTCCGGAAGGAACTTCTTATACTGCTATGCAAGATTATGTGGACAAAGTTTCTGAATTTGTTATCGATTCAGTACCAGAACAAAGATTAATGCTAAGTGTGACATCACCAGGTTTTACAGGCTCAGGCGCCGCCAATTCTGCCTTCATGCGTATAGGTCTAAAAGATAAAAGTGAACGCACACGCTCACAAGATGATATAGCACAATATTTACAACGCAATTTTTCTAAGTTTAATTTAGGAAAAGCATTCGTAATTCAAGATCAAACAATTTCTGTAGGCTCCGCACGTTTTGGTCAGCCTGTTCAGTTTGTGATTCAGAATTTTAATTTTGAAAAATTACAAAATACAATTCCTAAGTTTATGGAAGAGGTATCTAAAAGTCCTGTCTTTATTGGTGCTGACGTGAATTTGAAATTTAACAAACCAGAAGTAAATGTAATTATTGATAAAGATAAAGCAACGGCTTTAGGCGTTTCTGTACAAGACATCGCACAAACTTTACAGTTTTCTATGAGTGGCCGCAGATTTGGTTATTTCTTAAAAGACGGAAAACAATATCAAATTATTGGACAAGCACAATATGAAGAAAGAAACAAACCAGAAGATTTAAAAAATATTTATGTGCGAAATAATACAGGTGCTTTAATTTCTTTAGATAATCTTATTAGAATTGAAGAATTGGCGAAGCCACCACAATTATATCATTATGATAGATACAAATCAGCAACAGTTTCGTCGGGCTTAGTACCAGGAAAAACAGTAGGTGATGGAATAGCAGAAATGGAACGAATAGCAAAACAAGTATTAGATGAATCATTTACGACTTCCTTGTCTGGAACATCTCGCGACTTTGCCGAAAGTTCATCGAATACCATGTTCGCATTAATACTTGCATTAGTGTTGATTTATTTAGTATTAGCAGCACAGTTTGAAAGCTTTATCGATCCATTTATTATCATGATGACAGTGCCATTGGCATTAGCTGGCGCATTATTATCACTTTGGATATTTGGTCAAACACTCAATATTTTCAGCCAGATTGGTATGATTATGTTGATTGGTTTAGTTACAAAAAATGGCATTTTGATTGTAGAATTTGCTAATCAGAGCAGAGCAAAAGGAATGGGAAAAACAGAAGCTGTTGCCTATGCCGCAGTAATGCGATTGCGTCCAATATTAATGACAAGTTTGGCAATGGCGCTAGGCGCTGTGCCTATTGCTATTGCATTTGGCGCAGGTTCAACAAGTAGAGTTTCTTTAGGTATTGTTATTATTGGTGGAATTATGTTCTCCTTAATTTTAACCTTATTCGTCGTGCCTGCCATCTATTCTTTATTATCTAGAACAACAGTAAAAACAGTAGAATAATGAAATTATATAGAATATTATTAGTGAGCATTTGCTTACATACTTATGTGTCATTACAAGCACAAACATTGCTCACGCCAGAACAAGCTGTGACAACGGCGCTACAAAAAAATTATGATATCGTGTTGGCGAAAAGCGAAGCTGATATTGCAAAAATTAATAATAATAAAGCCACTGCTGGAATGTTGCCAATTATAAATGTAACAGCAGGAAATGTGTTTAATTTGAACAATATCAATCAGAAATTTACAACAGGTCAGGAAGTGAAAAAGAATTGGGTGCCTGTCAATTCTTTCACTACAGGATTAAATATGAATTGGACAATTTTTGATGGCATGCGTATGTTTGCCGCAAAAGATAGACTAGCAGCACTGCAATCATTAAGCGAAATGCAATTGAACGACCAGATTCAAAATACAATTGCACAAGTTTTATCTGTTTACTATGAAATTGTAAGACAAAAACAATTGATAAAAGCCTTGAATGAATCTTTGAAAATAACAGAAGAGCGCGTTTTTCTTTCCAATAAAAAATTAGAAGTTGGCTATGCAGATAAAACGCCATTGTTGCAAGCAAAAGTTGATTTATCTTCTCAGAAAATAAATATCTTGAAACAAGAAACACAATTGCAACAGTCAAAAGTTCAATTAAATCAGCTCTTAGGACGAACTGCTAATGATTTATTTGATGTGATAGATACAATAGAAATTAAATCGACTTTGAATGCCTTACCAACTTTAGATGCGATTCACCAAAATAATTTATTAATTAAAGGTGCAAATAAAAATATTGAAATTGCGAAGTTGCAACACAAAGAAATAAAAGCAAAACGAATGCCTCAAATTAACTTTAATACAAGCTATAATTTTATGCAAAATAATAGTAAAGCTGGTTTACAATTATTCAATCGTAGCTATGGACCACAGCTTGGTGTGCAAGCAAGTATTCCTATTTTTAATGGTGGTATGGTGAAAAAAGAATTACAAGTTTCTGCTGTAAATATCGCAATGAAGCAAATTCAAGTTGACCAAATAAAAAATAGTTTAGATGCTCAATTGCAATCAGCATATAATGATTTTGATTACGCTACTAAAGTGTTAGATTTAAACGAGGAAAATGTGAAAACTGCTGCTGAAAATGTGCAAGTCACAATGGAAAGATTTCGTTTAAGCCAATCGACTTCTTTAGAAATTAAACAAGCACAAAGTAGTTATGAAGATGCTTTATATAATGTGGTTTTGGCTCGATATAATGCAAAAATTGCTGAAATTGCATTGCAGAAATTAAACAACGCACTTCCAAAATAGTATCTATTTTATTTTTATATGCAAGGCTTTCAATAGTTTTTTGGCATCACTTTCTTCGTCTATCTTTTTGATGTATTGCTTGTTCTCGTCGAATAAAATTAAACAGGGAAAACTCGAATATTGTATTTGTTTGGTTAATGTGTAATCAATCTCTTGGCCAATAAATACAGTGGTGTAAGAAGACAAACCATAATCAAAATAAAATTGTCGAATGGATGTCAAACTCTCGAAAGAACTTAATATAAATTGAGTATTCGTAAATTTAAAAATATTGTCGAGTATGCTTTTTATGGTGCGCTGACAATGATCGCATGTTGGACTAAAATTGATAAATACCGTTTTTTTATTATCCTCTATTTCATCGTTTGTCAATATGCTACTGCTGTCTATTTTTAATAATTGAATTATCGGAAATTTTATCTCATTTTCTTTTGCTTTCAAAGAGAGAAAACACAGTAAAGTAATTAATATTAGAATTGAATTTTTATAAATCATCTTCTTTCATCTTGTTGTTTGAGTATGTTTATACAAAAATAATTCCATTCTTCAGCTTTTTATAATTTCCTTATACTAATTTATTAGTTCAATATTCTAATCGTAGCTTTTATTCACCAAATTTAGACATCGCAAAAAAAAGTAATATATTATTTTTTTTATTTTTTTTCGTTCAGCTATTGCGCATTTCATTTTTTATATTTAAAATTGTGCTGTAATTGATGTAAATCAATTTTTTTTCGACTCTTTATCTAGAGGAAATTAGCCCTACAAATTGTATATTATTAAAAAGATGTAATGCACCATACATTACATACATAACCATAAAAAAACAAACTATGAAAAATGTTACGTTATCGACTATCCGAATTTGGTATGATTGAATTTGATAAATAATAATGGGTATTTATTGTAAGTACTTATTGTTATTCATTCTACCATCTTGTCTCCCAACTTTTACAAATTTGCTGAATAGCAAATATAGATGTCATTGGTTTACCAATACTAATAGATTTTTGACTTTATCGTTTAGTTACAAATTCCCTCATTTTTTTGATTAATAATTGCAGTGTATATGCTGCATCAAAACCATACAATATGAAGAATTTTGTAATAGCCAATTCATTACTGACCTTGCTGTTTTTATGTATTGTTTCAGTATCAAACGCACAATCTGGTTCACAAAAACAGTTGAGCAATTTAGATTTTCCATTAGAATTAAGCATTAAAAAGAATAGTGAAACGGCATTGTCCTTGCCATCAAGAGAATACGTTTTTCAGATTTCCAACACCTCAAATTATCCAGTTGAATTTTTAATTAATGCTTCAAATATTAGTTGCATCGCAAATCAAAAATTACAGCAGCTCGTATTCGAATATGAATTAAATCAAGTTGGTAAAATTATTGGTTCTTACATTTTAACATTGCCACCTCATTCAAACTTGGAATTTAATCTGATTATTAAAAACACATCATTTACACAATTAGATTCAAAAAACTGCACAGAAGTTATGGCTGTAAATAAAAACAATGAAGTGCTGTCCAATAGTATTTCTATTGAAACATACATTCCAGATCCAAGTCAATTTAGATAATAATATTAGTAAACACTGCATAATTCACTTTTATGACAAATCCAAAAATAATAAGAACATGCTTGCTGATATTAGCAACTTTTCTCATACACAACATGTCATTCGCTCAATTGAAAGTAGCATTCACACCTCGTTTTTCCGATGGTGTATATGGTGACTTTTTGACGATTGGTAATAACATGTTATCTACTACTGCTACAGGGAATTATACTGGCTCTTCAGGTAATCACGATTTGACTACTGTATTCGTAGATATTGATGCTGATGCAACAACGTTTAATTCAAGTAGTGCTGATTTAAATGGCCCAATTGCAGGAACAAATTGTGTCGCAATCAAGAAAGCCTATTTATATTGGGCAGCTGCAGATTTTGAAGAAGATAATTCAGGGGATGAACCTAATTGGAATTATAATGATATAAAACTAATGCTGCCTGGAGCGGCAACATATACTACGATTACTGCCGATAATGTAATATATCGTGGAAGAACAGAGCATTTTTATAATGATCCTTACGCATGTTTCAAAGATATTACTGCTCAAGTGCAAGCACTTGCAAGTCCATTTGGAAAATATCAAGTAGCAAATGTAAGAACAAAAAAAGGAACGCTAAATCCTGGACATGCTAGTAGTAATATTGGAACCTCAGGCGGTTGGCAAATCATATTTATCTATGAAGGTACAGAATTGGATCAACAAGGGAATTCTGTTCTTCCACAAAAATATATTTCTGTATTTGATGGCTATGCAAATGTCTCCAGTACACAAAATGACTACGATATTACAATTTCTGGATTTACTACGCCTCCTGCTGGACCAGTACAAACAAAAATCATGTTTGGCTCTCTAGAAGGAGATAGAGATTTAACAGGCGACCATTTTAAAATTAAAAATGTATCTAATGCATTTATTGACTTAACAACAGGTTCAAATAGACCTACAAACAATTTTTTTAATAGTAGAATTACTGTTGAAAATTCAGATTTCTTAAGCAGAAATCCAGCAAGTACAAATACACTTGGATATGATATCGGCTATTTTACCTTAAATAATCCATCAAATTCTGTTATTGGCAATAATCAAACTTCAGCAGTTTTCCGACTTACATCTGATCAAGAAGTTTATGGTCTTTATATGCTGGGATTTTCTACCGATGTTTGGGCACCTGACTTGTCTCCATTAGTACAAACTTCATCGCCAGCAACAGTAAATCCAGGCGACGTAATTTCTTATTCATTCGTTGTTAAAAATAATGGTAATGACAATGCCCAAAATGTAGTCATCACAAGAACAATACCACAGGAAGTTGATTTGGTAGAACCAATTACACCTTTGCCTACTGGCGTAACATATACATATAATACAGTAACTAGGGTATTGTCATTCTTTGTGGCAAATAATTTAGTCGAGGTTGGAGATGCACCAATAACTATTTCTTATAAAACTAAAGTTAAAGATCAATGCTATTTTTTAGAAACAGCTTGCGTACCTAATACTTCCGCTCAATTATTGGCTACCTACAAAGGAGCAATTAATCCGAATACACAAACAACTTTAAGCTCAAATGGCACAACAGGCTGTGGACTAGGAAACGACAAACCTAATACTACAAATATTAATACACCAAGTGCTGCAACATGGAGTACATTACCTGGTACACTAAATAGAACTGTTAATTGTAATGATGCGCAAGCCTTAGCTTCAGCTCAAGCATTGGCACCAGTGCCAAGCAAATGTAATTTCACACTTAATAAAGTATCAGGGCCTTTTGTTCCATCTACAAATGCTTGTCCAGTAAAAGGAACCTACACAAATACTTGGACTTTCACAGATAAATGTGGTAGAACAAGTCCAGTATATACTCAAATAATTACTGTACAAGACACGACAAAACCAGTCATCACAGGCACGCCAGCAAATATTACGTATGCATGTGCAAGCGATGTACCAACAGCGAGCAACACCAGTGTGAGTGCATCGGATAATTGTGCAGGCA
>JADKZZ010000052.1 GCA_020848475.1 Chitinophagales bacterium
CACGTGCTGCAAACATCAACTATTACGATTTGCGCAACTACGTACGCTCTTATGAACTGTACACAAAACTACAAACGATTGCCACACTTGATGAAAATAAAAGAGAAGCTGTTATTGGTTTAATGCGCACTTCATTTTATCTCAAAAAATATCAAGAATGTATTGACTATGCGAGTAAAGTAGCCGTATTACCAGCACTTCCAGAGTTTTACAAAGCAGAAATTGCTTATTATAAAGGCATGTGTTTGTTTCAACAAAAAGACTATGATAAGTCAATTAAAGAATTAGAATATGTAGTGAAAAATGCCAATAACGAACAAGCGGCAGAATCAAAATATACAGTAAGTAAAATGTATTATTTGAAAGGAAATAAAAAACAAGCGGAAAAAGAATGCAACGATTATTTAGATAAATTTCCTTCTTATGAATATTATTTAGGCAAAACGTTTATTCTACTTAGTGATATTTATAAAGACGATAAGAAGTTATTACAAGCCAAAGCTACCTTGCAAAGTTTGTTAGATAACTATTCGCAAGATGATGATGTGAAAGCAGAAGCACAACAAAAATTAGATGTGATTTTAGCATCAGAAATGGAAGGTTCAAAATTAAAATTACCAGACAATAGCACTCAAATGCAATTTGATAGTGGCAAATAATTTTTGAAGAATAGAAAATATTATATACGCATTAACAGCTGATAAAATGAAAAAAATACAACATATAATCACCGTTTTTTTAAGTGTCATAGCCTTACATTCGATGGCGCAAAGTAATGTTGATACACTACCGCAATTAGATGAAGTAGATATTGTGAAGGCTTATGAGCCCATATTAATCTCATCAAATAAAGTTCCGTTTAGTCCGAATTTGCCAAATCTTTCCAAAGCAAAACCTGATGCGCAAACATATAATTATACAGATGTAAAAGGTAATGTTACTTATGGTCCAGAAGATATTAAACCAATTAAATCTGCTGGAAAAAAACCAGAGAAAAATCAATTCTTCTATGCTAAAATCGGTGCTGGTTTTCCCATCACACCACTAGTGAAACTAATAATAACAAATCCTGTCAAAACGCAATACAGTGCTGGACTAGATCTTGATTTTATCATGACCTTTAAAAATAAAAAAGAGTATCAGAACTATACTGATTTAAAAGTGAAAGGCTTTGGTGAGTATTATGTCAAAAAGAAAGCAGCAATAGGAGCAGAGCTGTATTACAGATTGAATCAACATAAGTTTTATGGCTATGCTAATGATGTTATTTTTGATAAAGATTCGTTGAAAACAAACTTCAATAGATTTGGCGGAGCAATTAAATTACGTGGCATCGAAGATGCCAATTATTATTACAATGGCGATGTAAACTTTGCCTCTGTAATAAATAAAAATGTATTTCATAAACCTAAAGAAATTACAGTTGGCGTTAATGCTGAAGGTGGCTATAACTTCAAGAAAAATTATTGGTTAGGTGCAAAGCTAATGATTGCAAATGTTCACTATAAAGACAACTATCAAGACACTTCTTTTTTTGCTTTCTTAAATAATCAAAATCATTTTACCATTCAGGCAATTCCGTATGGCAAAATCAAATTTAAAATATGGCAATTAAAAGCAGGACCCAATTTGATTGTAACAAACAGAAAATTTTATGTGTTGCCTGAAATTGAAAACCAATTACAGATTTACAAAGATTATTTTGTGATGTACAATGAATGGAAAACACAAGTGAAAATAAATAGCTTACATAATTTGTCTTTAGACAATCCATTTATCGTTACTGATAATTATGATAATGCCATCGATGAAATACGCACTATTGCTGGTTTTCGCGGAAGCGTAAAAGGTTTTGGTTATGATGTTCGCTTCAGTCAGTTGGTCTCTCGAAATCAAGCACAATATGTGAATGAAATCTTTCAAACAACAACAGATACTTTACCACAGGCAACATTTAATTTGCAAAATGTAAATATCATTAAAGCTTGGAATCCTCATTTTGCCTTGTCTTATAACAAAGGAAGCCAATTCGGCGCTAAAGCATGGTTCGATTATTTTATTTATAATAAAAATAACGCTGCACAATTGTCTTATTTACCAAAACTAAAAGCAGGTTTTTCAGCATTTTATAATTGGAACGATAAGTTATATGTTTCACTAGATGTGACTGGTCATGGAAAAGTAAATGCCGTTCAATATACGTACGACGATACTTTGGCTCAAACTACTACATTGATTCCAATTAAAGGATTGGTAGATGTGAATTTGTCTGCAAATTATTTCATTACTAAAAATATTGGCGTATTTGTTGATTTGAATAATTTAGGTTTTCAAAAATGGCAACGCTTTTACCGTTATCCAAGTTATAATTTCCAAGTAATTGCAGGTGTTAAACTGAGCTTCAAATAGTTGTATTTGATTCATGTATTCCCATGATATACAGTCATTCCCACGAAAGTGGGAATCTCTGTTTTTCTCTTTGCCTTCCTGCTTCCACTTGTTTATTTAGATAGTACATAAGTTGGTTTGTATGTAAAGGAAAATGAAATACAGCAATCGATTTATACACATGATGTTGGATTATTGATAAAAAAAATTAACTTTGCTATGTATGGTAGCATTAATCCAACAATTATTATATACAAACAATTGTGTCATCATTCCAAAATTTGGCGCTTTTATCGGTAATTATGAGCCGGCTACTATTCATTTGCAAGAAAATAAAGTATTGCCACCATCAAAGTTGATTGCTTTTAATCGTTCTCTTCAAAAAAATGATGGACTGCTATTGCATTATGTGATGGAAAAAAATGCAATCGATTATCATGAAGCAGAGTTAATGATTAACAGTTTTGCGGAGAAATGCAATAAATCTCTAGTAGAAAATAGAAGCCTGTTATTGGCAGGCATAGGTATTTTTAAATTAGATACGGAAAATAATATTCAGTTTCAACCTTACCATACAACAAATTACAATTTAGAAAGTTTCGGCTTGCCTACCTTATCTATTTATGCTATTCAGCGAATAAAAGATAATGAAGCACAGATAAAAAGCGACTATCAACGTAAGTTACATCCTGAATATAACACATCTATACCTGCTAAAAGCAAAACGAAAAAATGGGCTTTCTGGCTGTCAGTTGCAGTAGTTTTGGCTGCAATAGTAATTACGTCTATTCAAGTTGCTTCACAAAATAAGGTTGTGGAGCAAAATCAATCATCACTACTGCCTAGTCTTAGCAATACACCAACACTTGAGTCAGTAGCAACACCAATAGTAAATACAAGTGTAGTATCGGAAACAACAGTACAAGAAACCACAGAAGCAACAGCAAACGAAGTGCCATCTACCTCTTCTTTACCTGTTAGTAAATCTTATATAGTAATAGGTACATATTTTGACGAAGTTAGAGCTGGAAAGCTTAAATCAGAAGTAGAAGCAAAAGGTTATACTGCTGTCGTATCAAAAGATACTGAAAATGGCATTTTTAGAACAACTGTTCAAGTCGCATCTAATGATGTAGAACATGCATTACAACAAATAAAGTCCGACATTAATACACGCGCATGGATATTTTGTATTAAATGCAATTTAAACTAAAATCAATGCGTTATAGCCGTTTTATTTCATAAACATTTATGATTTCCTGTAAAAATATTCAAAAATCTTACGATCAACTGCAAGTTGTAAAAGGTGTTTCTTTTGATATACAAAAAGGAGAATTAGCCTGTATTGTTGGTCCTTCAGGTGCTGGGAAATCGACTTTATTGCATATTATTGGTACGCTAGATAAAGCAGATGCAGGTAGTATTAGTATTAATAATCAGGAAATTTCAAGCTTAAAAGCAGCAGAATTATCTGCATTTAGAAATAAATATTTAGGATTTGTTTTTCAATTCCACCATTTATTGCCCGAATTCACTGCGCTAGAAAATGTATGTATTCCAGCATTTATTGCTAAAAAAAGCGAAAGTGAAACATTAAAACGAGCAAAAGAATTATTAGATTTTTTAGGCTTAAAAGACCGCTTACAGCACAAGCCAAATGAGCTGTCTGGTGGCGAGCAACAACGTGTTTCTGTGGCGCGTGCGCTCATGAATCAACCTTTACTAATATTGGCTGATGAGCCAACAGGAAACTTAGATACGGAACGAAGTGAAGAGCTACATCAACTGTTTTTTGACTTGAGAAATGAGTTCAAGCAGACATTTGTTATTGTTACTCATAATGATAAATTAGCTGACAAAGCCGATCGAAAATTAGTCATGAAAGACGGTTTAATTATTGCTGACACGACTAATGTCTAAAATAGCAACCTGTTTTTCTTAATCATACTATAACATCAATATGTTTTTATGGTCAATTTGGACATAATTTATTCAGAAATGTTGGTATGTGTGATTTTGAAAATCGAAATCATCAATAAATTACAGAAATTGAATCTAGCTTCGTTAACTAAACGATAAATAATAAATTTTCCATCGGCACGTGTTTTAAAAATAACAAATTAAATACTATCTTTGCATTCCGAAAAAATATCTCAAAAATAGCTGGACCTGTAGCTTAACTGGATAGAGCATCGCACTACGGATGCGAAGGTTAGGGGTTCGACTCCCTTCAGGTTCACTAATTTTGATTTTTTTGGGAATTAACATTTGTGTATAAGGTGTTTTGAAATCTCGTTTTTTTTTACGATATTTGCACCTCTTTAAAACAGACAACATGGCAAGATTTTGCGATTTATCAGGAAAAGGTCCAATGACGGGAAATAGCGTTTCTCACTCTAACATTAAAACGAAGAGAAGATTCTATCCGAATTTACAGAAAAAAGCGTTTTTTATTCCTGAATTGGACAGATGGATTGAGTTGAAAGTTTCTACTTCAGCCATCAGAACCATCAACAAAAAAGGTATTTATTCATACCTAAAAGAATTAGAAAAAAAAGGTGAAATTCAATTAGGTTTCTAAAAAGACACTACAATGGCAAAGAAGAAAGGAAATAGAATTCAGGTAATTTTAGAATGTACAGAGCATAAAACATCTGGTTTAGCAGGTATTTCTCGCTACATTACAACTAAAAACAGAAAAAACACACCTGAAAGAATCGAATTGAAAAAATTCAATCCGATTATGAAAAAAGTAACAGTTCATAAAGAAATAAAATAATAAGTCATGGCTAAAGTATCCAAAAACGCGAAAGTTGATAGAGGTAAAAATGTAGGTGAATCAAAAAACATGGTGAAAATCATCAAATTTGTTCGCTCTGCAAAAACAGGTGCTTATTCTACTCGTGAAAAAGTAGTACACAAAGACTTGTTGCAAGACACTGTTAAAAGTCTATAATTGATTTTAAATCAATAATAATATAGCTTCTCCATCATGAGAGGCTTTTTTGTTTATATTTGATTGTTATTCATCCACCATTAAACCTTGAAAATTGGGAATTTTTGATAAAATCTTTGGTAAAACCAAATCTGAAGAAGAAATTAAAATTGAAGAAAAACAACTCAACGAAGGTTTGGAGAAAACAAAACAAGGTTTTTTCTCTAAAATTTCTAAAGCTGTTGCCGGAAAATCTACTGTTGATATCGAATTCTTAGATGAGTTAGAAGAAATCTTAATTTCGTCTGATGTCGGACTTTCTACTACCATAAAAATTATTGATAGGTTAGAAGCTCGTGTGTCAAGAGATAAATATTTGAACACGAATGAGCTGAATAAGATATTGAAAGATGAAATTGGCAATATTTTAGCTGAAAACAACACTGTTGACTTATTAAATTTTGCTCCAAACACAGATAAAAAACCACATGTAATCATGGTGGTTGGTGTCAATGGTGTTGGCAAAACAACGACGATTGGAAAATTAGCTTATCAATTAAAAAAGGAAGGCAAAGAAGTGCTTTTAGGTGCCGCAGATACGTTTAGAGCTGCCGCCGTTGACCAACTGACCATTTGGAGTGAGCGCGTTGGTGTGCCAATTGTAAAACAAGCAATGGGCTCTGATCCTGCAGCTGTCGCCTTTGACACTGTTCAAAGTGGAATAGCAAAAAATGCAGATGTTGTCATTATCGATACTGCTGGTCGCTTGCATAACAAACAAGGACTGATGGATGAACTTTCCAAAATTAAAAAAGTAATGTCTAAGCTTATTCCTGATGCACCTCATGAAGTACTTTTGGTGTTAGATGCTTCAACTGGTCAAAATGCATTAGAACAAGCCAAACATTTTTCTGCAGCTACGCAAGTAACGGCATTGGCGCTGACAAAATTAGATGGTACAGCAAAAGGTGGTGTAGTTTTAAGTATCGCTGATGAATTTAAAATTCCAATTAAATATATTGGATTAGGCGAAAAAATGGAACAACTACAAGTATTTAATCGCAAAGTGTTTATCGAAACATTGTTTGAGTAAATTTTTGCCTTTTGATACAAATTCTATTTCTCATCGTATATTTTAAATATTATAATAGATAGTGGCAAAGCCAAATAATGAGAAAAATTTTTTGCATATTTATTTTACTAGTCCAGTTTATACTGAGCTTTTCCCAAAAATCAGTATCTTATTATCGCACTATAGAATATTTTGATAAAACAGATAGCGCTAAAAATTATGCTGTTTTTTATCGCCCGAATGGTCCTGCCAAAAAGATGTTGATTCTACTTACTGGCTTCGGAGAATCGCCACAAATTGCAGAAATTGAAACCAATATTCCTGAAATTGCTGCATCAAAAGGTATATTAACAGCCATTATCTGTAATACTGATGGTAGTCAGTCTTTTTCTATTGATGGCAATGCACAGCATTATTTAGATAGCATTATTCCCTTACTATTGACGCGCAACAATATTCCAAACGATGCCTATTATATTGGTGGTTTTTCTTTAGGTGGCGCATCAGCCATTAAGTATGTTCAACATTGCAATATCTATGATATTCAACCCATGCCAAAGGCTGTATTTACTATCGATCCGCCATTAGATTTTGTTCGCTTGCATAAAATATATGAACATTGGAAGAACGACACCTCAAAATGGTATAACACGAATAAACCACTATACACCATTTACTTGGATAAAATGCATACTTTTTTCAAAGGAAATTTGAACGATGCATTTGAAAATTATGTAAACCTATCGCCTTATTGTTATGAAGACAGCAATAATTATGGTGCAAGATTATTTGGGAAAATGCCATTACTCACTTACTGCGAGCCTGATATTGATTGGGCAATGAATGAAAAAAGATGGAATTTGTATGAGTTAAATTTGGCTGATAATGTTGGTTTTATTAATGAATTAAAGCAATTGGGAAATACGAATACTTCTTTAATATTAACTAAAGGAAAAGGATATCGCAAAGTATTAAAATATAAACAACCTCACTCATGGTCAATTGCCGATGCGAATGAAGTTGTGAAATGGTTGTTGAAATTCTGATTTAATTATCGCATAAAACCAAAATTCGTACCTTTGTACTGCAAATGAAAACAAAATCGCATACAAAAGATAAGTATAATGTCATCACTTTAGGTTGCTCTAAAAATGCTGTCGATTCAGAAGTGTTAGTGGCACAATTAAAACATAACGAGTTTGATGTAGAACATCAATCAACAAGTAAAGATGCCAATATTATTATTGTCAATACCTGCGGTTTTATTGATAGAGCCAAAGAAGAATCGATTAATACTATTCTTTCGTTTGCTGAACAAAAAGATAAAGGACGTATTGATAAATTATATGTGACAGGTTGCCTGTCACAACGTTATAAAGACGATTTAGAACAAGAAATTCCACAAGTAGATGCCTATTTTGGTACTTTGGAACTGCCACAACTTTTGCAAAAATTAAATGCAGATTATAAACACGAACTTGTTGGCGAACGTGTATTGACAACGCCACAACATTATGCATATTTAAAAATTTCGGAAGGCTGCAATAGAACGTGTACGTTCTGCGCTATTCCAATCATGCGTGGAAAACATGTATCTAAATCAATAGAAGACATTGTTGCAGAAGCAAAAAATCTTGCTAAACAAGGCGTTAAAGAAATCATGTTGATTGCGCAAGAATTAACGTATTATGGTTTAGATATTTACAAAGAACGTGCACTTTCAAAATTGTTATATGCACTAAATGAACTCGAAGGAATCGAATGGATTCGTTTGCATTATGCCTATCCTTCCAAATTTCCTTTAGATATTTTAGATGCAATTAAAGACTGTGATAAAGTTTGTAAGTACTTAGATTTGCCATTACAACATGCGAATAACAATGTGCTGAAGCGTATGCAACGCCAGATTACACAAGAAGAAACCAAAGCATTAATTCAACACATTCGTACTAAAATTCCAAATATTGCTATTCGCACTACAATGTTAGTTGGTTTTCCTGGTGAAACAGAAGATGATTTCAATGATTTATGTGCATTTATAGAAGAAATGAAATTTGAGCGATTAGGTGTTTTTCAATATTCACATGAAGACGATACCGCAGCTTTTGAATTAGATGATGATATCGACGCTGATACAAAAGAAGAGCGTGCAGCGAAGCTAATGCAAGTGCAACAAGAAATTTCTTTTTTGAAAAATGAAGAAAAAATAGGCAATACTTTCAAAGTCCTTATCGACCGAAAAGAAGGTGGCTATTTTATTGGAAGAACAGAATACGATTCACCAGAAGTAGATAATGAAGTATTGCTTGATGCCAATAAAAATTATTGCCGCATCGGCGATTTCTGTATGGCAAAAATTACAGATGCTACTGATTTCGATTTATATGCTGAACTTGTGTGACAATATTTTGTTTATTATTGCTTTTCTAAATTCACAAAGTGCAAGAAATAAATATTTCTTTTTCTGAAACAGGCATGTTTTCCAAGCTAATATTGGACTACGTAAACAGCGCCGAAACTACACACTTATTTTATAATTATTCTCTGGATATCAATGCTATTCAACAAGCAATTACAGACAAGCAAAATGAAAAAATTGACAGAGATAATTTAGTGCAGACAATTCAAAGGCAATATGCGAACATCGAACTTTCAGATGCTGTCGCAAGTAACATTAATTGCTTATCCAATTCCAATTCATATTGTATAGTTACTGCACATCAACTCAATATTTTTGGCGGCCCATTGTATTATATTTATAAAATAGCTCAAACAATTTCTACTTGTCAGCAATTAAAATTAAAATATCCAGATATTAATTTTGTTCCTATTTATTGGTTAGGAAGTGAAGACCATGATTTTGAAGAAATTAATCACATCTATTTATACAATAAAAAAATTGAATGGCAAGATAAACAAGGTGGCGCAACTGGAAACTATAATCCAGAAAGTATATTGCCTTTAATTGATGAAATAAAATCAATATTACACGTTGATGAGGATAATGATTTAATACAGCTATTTCGAAGTGCTTATGCTCAAAATTCATTGACAAATGCAACACGATATTTATTACATTCTCTCTTTGGAAAATATGGATTAGTCATTGTTGATGGCAATGATGCTAGTTTTAAACAGGCTTTTTCTGATGTCATGCAAGATGAGTTATTGCAGCAACAATCAATAACATTGGTAGAACAGCAATTGCAATTACTGGCTTCAAAAGGCTATAAACAACAAGCTTTCCCACGTACAGTTAATTTGTTTTATTTATTCAAAAATGCTCGCGAGCGTATTGAATTTAATGCTTCGACATCTACATACAGTGTTGTTAATACGAATATCACTTTCTCGCAAAATGAAATATTAGACGAGTTGAAAAATAATCCAGAACGCTTTTCTCCAAATGTAATTTTGCGTCCGCTATTTCAACAAAAGATATTGCCAGCATTGGCTTACATTGGTGGCGCTGGCGAAATTAGTTATTGGCTACAACTGAAAACATTATTCCTACATTACAAAGTTAATTTCCCGCAATTAATCGTTCGCAATTCTGTTTTGTTGACTAACGAAACATTGACAAAAAAGATTATGAAATTAGGTTTCACAACGCAAGATTTTTTTCAAGAGATTGACCTATTGAAAAAAAATTATATTGAAAAAAATACAGCTACGGACTTAGATTTCTCTAACTATAAACACGAAGTAGAAAAAGTTTTTAGTGAGATAAAAAAGAATACACAATCAATAGATGTAAGCTTGGTAAATGTGGTTGGTGCGGAACAACAAAAAGCGTTGCAAAGTATTGACGCTATTCAAAAACGCTTACTAAAATCATTAAAACAAAAAAATGAAAATGAATTATTGCAAATAGAAAAATTGAAACAGCAATTGTTTCCAAATCAATCATTGCAAGAACGTGTTGAAAATTTTTCTTCGTACTATGTAAAATATGGACAATCATTTATAGATGAATTAATCCAACGATTTGATATATATAACAAGCAATTTTTGCTGTTAACTACTATTTAATGTATTTCAATATAATTTAGGTACGTTTTTTGCGTTACAGCAAATATGCAACGCTTATACATTTTCTTATTTTCAATGTTTCTTTTCAGCAATTTATTTGCAAACTCATCAAATAAAAAGGATAAGTATAATGAATTTATTTATTGGAATGCTGATAGCAAATTAAGTTGGAGTGATTTCAAAGGAAAGCCAGCAACAGGCACGTCAGAAGAAGCGATGACAGCATCGTCAGTACAGTATAATTATTCAATATCGGGTGGAAAAATTCAATGGCAAGTATATGCAAAGTTTTATCCAAATGCCTCATGGAAAAGTTTGAAAGTGTATAGTGATTATTTGTTGCAACACGAACAATTGCATTTCGATATTTCAGAATTATATGCGCGTATGCTACGTAAACAATTGACAGAAAAAATAAAATCGCCAAAAGATGCGTTGTTGCTAAAAAAAATAGGTGATTCTATTATAAATGCTTGGGACATTGAACAAGATGCGTATGATAGAGAAACCAATCACAGCATGAATGAAAAATCACAAGCAATTTGGCAAGCAAAAATACATGAACGCTTAGCTGAATTGCAAGAATTTGCTTCTCCATAATGCTACTATTTTTCTATAAAAATAGAATCGTAAAAAGTAGGAATAATTTTATTTTCGTGTGCTATTTTATAAAGTGTATTGACGGCAAGTTCGCCTTCAAATCCTAGTGCTACACTGTATTTGTTTACATATAAATCGATATGTTTTTTACAAACCTCTTCATTTATTTCTTGTGCATGTTGAGATACGAATGTTTTAGATGATGTCGGATTGGCAAATGCAAATTCAATAC
The DNA here is from genome assembly GCA_020848475.1 of Chitinophagales bacterium. Classification (GTDB taxonomy): domain Bacteria; phylum Bacteroidota; class Bacteroidia; order Chitinophagales; family JADIYW01; genus JADJSS01. The sequence goes on from JADKZZ010000052.1 coordinate 11,260, forward strand.
TTCGTTTTATGATTCTTTCAATAGCCAATTGCACTTCTATTTCTAAACTTCTTTTTACAGCGATGCCACCAAGCGGAATTGGTGCATGGTATGTGCTTTCCCAATATTCACCTAAATCAATAATTTTTTTTAAGCCATGTCCTTCATAAGTAAATCTGTTTTCGTGTATGATCACACCAGCATTATATTCTTCTTGTAAGAGTTTATTTTCAATATCAGAAAACAAAACAAAATGTTTGTTATTAGCAGTAGGATAGCGTAAAGAGAACAACAAATTTGCAGTAGTATATTTTCCAGGAATTGCAATTGAGCAAGACTGTATTTGTTCGTCAGTAAGATGATTTTTGGCGATTAAAATTGGTCCACAATTATTTCCTAACGCACTGCCTGATCGCAATAATACATAGTTTTCTATGGCATAAGCAAATGCATGATAGCTAAGTTTTGTGATGTCATATTGTTGTGCAAAAGCTGCTTGATTTAATTGTTCAACATCAGCAAATATCAGCTTAAAATCAAAACCTTCAGTATCTATTTTGTGATGCAGCATGGCATCGAAGATGAATGTATCATTTGGGCAAGGTGAAATCGCTAAAGTTAAAGTTTGCATGTCATAAATGTAAGGCTAATATTTAACTTTTAAAATGATGCATATTGTACATCTTTATGTACTTTGCATTAGAATGAAATCTTCCAATAGAAATATACTCTTGTTTGCTATTGTTGTTGCAGTGCTCGTCAATATGTTATCCTGTAATTTCCCATTTTTTTGGGACACCATTCTTACTTCTACCATTACACATTCGATATTTGAACATGGTGGTTTATTGCCACCACCAAGCATAGATGCTGGCCATCCGCCTTTATTTTATTGGTATATCGTGCTGATGTATAAAATGTTTGGCTTTAGTTTACAAGTGGCTCATTTGGCTATGTTGCCATTCACTATTATTGGAGCAACTACTTTTATTCTAATTTTACAAAAATTCCAATTTAGCAAACAACAACAATATTTTGCTGTATTATTCTATTTTTCTATTCCAGCAGTTTTTACACAACATACAATGTTGAGCTACGATGTCGTTTTGCTGTCTATGTATTGTGCGGCACTTACTGCATTTTTATACCAAAGAAAAATTTTACTTAGTCTAATTTCGATAGTGTTAGTTGGTGTTTCGCTGCGTGGCATTGTATGTTTGTTTGCGATATCTATGACAATTTATTTCTTTGAAAATAGAAAGTTTAAGATGTGGTGGCATTGGAATTTATATTTTATTCCATCGTTAATATTATCTTTTATTTGGTATTATTTTCATTACACACAAACTGGTTGGTGGATAAGCACGCCATCGATAGCTTGGAGTCAACATCGCAGCTTTGTTGATGCAAAAGGCTTTGCTGTTAATCTATTTTCAATAGCACGTTGTTTCTTTGATGTTGGAATATTTATACTTTCAGTACTTACTGCTCTTTATTTTATAAAAGTAAAAAAGTTAGATAAATTGATGATGATATGGTGTATTCCAGCACTTATATTTATTTTGTTTTTTATTCCATTTTCCAATCCAATCAATCATCGTTATTTTTTGATTGTGTATGTATTTCTATTACTGCCTGTTTTAAAATTCCTGAGCGACAAAAAAGTGTATGTACAATTTATATTTCTGTTTATCGTCATACTTGGACATTTTCAAATTTATCCTGTTCCGATATCAAATGCTTGGGACTGCACCATGCAATACACCAATTACAGTAGTGTAAAGCAGGAGGCCGAAAATTTTATTACTTCAAAAAATATAAACAGAGATGCAATTGCAACTGTTTTTCCAATGAATGCAAGCTTTTTACAAACCAATAATAAAGTAGGCTATGCTCGACTAGAGAATATTCATGCGCATGCTATCGATTCAATTCCGTATATTTTGTTTTCAAATGTTGGAAATGATTTTTCCGATACGCAAATTAAACAGCTACAACAATGGCATCAAATAGCCTCCTTTGATAAAGGATTAATACATATGATATTGTATAAAAATCCTGTTTTTTCTAATTATTGAATTGAAAATAGTACATTTGGTTTATGGAAATTTCTGTTGTCATTCCAGTTTTTAATGAGGAAGCAAATCTTCCATTGTTGCACGAACGACTAGTAAATGCTGTTACATCGTGCTCCAATGACTATGAATTTATTTTTGTGAATGATGGTTCAACAGATAAATCATTACAAATAATTCGCGATTTAGCGGCACGTTTTGCACAAGTAAAATATATTGATTTTAGTAAAAATTTTGGTCATCAATTGGCCGTTTTTGCAGGCTTAGAACATGCTACTGGCGAATACATTGTCATCATAGATGCTGACTTGCAAGATCCACCTGAGCTGATACAAGAGTTATATGCTAAAATAAAAACTGGTTTTGATGTTGTATATGCACAACGGGAAACAAGAGTTGGCGAATCTTGGCATAAGCGATTTACTGCTAAATTATTTTATCGCTTTATCAATACATTGTCAGACGTGGCTATACCTTTAGATACTGGCGATTACCGAATACTTACTAAACGCATAAAAGACATAGTGGTGGCGATGCCAGAGCGTAATAAATTTTTGCGTGGCCAGATTGCATGGACTGGATTTAATCAATCTTCTGTAATGTATAAGCGCGATGAACGATATTCTGGAAAATCAAATTATTCATACACAAAAATGTTTTCATTTGCAATTGATGGTATTACCGCATTTTCCAATTTGCCATTGCGCTTAGCAACTTATCTTGGTTTTTTGGTGTCATTAATTTCTTTTTTTGTAATTCTATATACACTATATCAAAAATATATCAACCATAATGTCGTACAAGGTTGGTCTTCATTGATGGTGAGTGTAATGTTTATTGGTGGTGTGCAATTAATTTGTTTAGGAATAATTGGCGAATATCTAAGTAGGATTTTAGATAATGTCAAACAGCGCCCACTCTATATCGTTAGAGACAGTAATTTATAATTCGTATAATAAATAAAAGGAATGCAACAAGTGTATTGCTGAATTCAATAAATCAAAGACTATTGAAATTGTTAACTAACTCAACAGTGCTATTAATTCTCTATTCAAATTGTCAACTGCATTTTTTATCTGCCAATTATCTTTATTTCTTCTTTCAACATAATTTGATATAGAACGTATTTCAATGCTTGGTTTATTTATTAATTTCATGACATAATAAAAGGCGAGGCCCTCCATATTTTCTGTATCAGCATTGTATTTTTCTTGTATAACTTTTATTGTTTTCTCTTTGCCATGTACTTTATTTACTGTAATTGAGCTAGCTTTTGGTAAACTTATTTTTTTATGAAATTCTGATATTATAGGCTCACAAAGTCCATATTTAAAGGCATCTTCTTTTTTGTCGATAAAACCTAAGTCAAAGAAATCTTGAAATTCTTCATCATTTTCAACACCAAAATCACCATATGTTTCTGATGCAATTTGAAATACATCACCAATATTTAAACTTCTATTAAATGCGCCACAAATTCCTGCATCAATATAGAAATCACGTTCGTTTTGTTGTGTGTAAATAGCAACATGTGCAGCCGTGTTCATCATGCCCATTCCGGTAATGAGTATATGTAGATTGTCGTTTACGATATACAAATCATTTTGCGAAGTAGCTTTCGGTTGTAATTGTTGAAATAAGGGTTGCAGCTCCAATTTTGTTGCAGCAACAATGGTGATTTTTAATGCTGATGTTGTTATCATTTTCAATATAATTATTGTCAAAGATAAGGCTTAAATAAAATTCTGTTTCTACAACAAGCAATATTATTACATTTGTATGTCTTATTCACTATTATTCTTTGTATGCAATCTATTTTAGTAAAACATTTTCGCGATTTATCACCTTTTGAGTTGTACGACATATTGCAGTTGAGAGAAGAAGTATTTCAATTAGAACAAACTTGCCTTTATAAAGACATTGATGATAAAGATAAATATAGCCATCATTTACTCTTATATAAAAATGAGATTTTAGTAGCCTATTGTCGTTTGGTGCCAATACAAATTTCGTATCATGATTATGTTTCTATTGGTAGAGTGGTAAGCAAACAAACACATCGTAAAACAGGCTATGGCCGTTTGTTGATGGACTATGCAATGCAGCAAATGGATATTTTATTTCCGCATCAATCTATAAAAATATCAGCGCAGCAGTACTTGCAAAAATTTTATGAAAGCTACGGTTTTGTTAAAGTAGGCGAGTGGTATATGGAAGATGATATTCCACATATTGCTATGGTCTTTACAAAATAAGTTAGTTTAAATGTTTACTACTTGTCGCACATCGGCAACATCTTTTTCAATTTGTAATTTTAGTAATTCCCAATTCTCATATTTAATTTGTTCTCGAAGAAATTGAACAAAAATCATGTCGAGTTCTTGATTGTATAAATCACCATCGAAATCTAAAATAAAAACTTCTATAGTCAGTTTACTATTGTCGAATACTGTTTCTCTGTATCCAATACTTAATGCACCTTTGTAATATTGTTGGTTTATTTTGATTTTTACTGCATACACACCTGACGCAGGAATGAGCTTATGTGGATAGGAAATGTCAATGTTTGCAGTAGGAAAACCTAATATTCTTCCAATTTTATCGCCATGAACAACCTTGCCTTTTATCGTAAATGGGTGCGCTAAAAATTGATTGGCTTGTTGAATATCTCCGTGCAATAATGCATTGCGAACTTTTGTAGAGCTGACTGAAATTTCATCTAAAGTTTGAGCAGATATTTCTTCTACTTCGTAATTGTATTTACTCGCCAACTTTCTAAGTAAATCAATATTTCCACTTCTGTTTTTTCCAAAATGATGGTCATAACCAATCACTATTTTTTTAGGATGAAAATTATCGATTAATATTTTTTGAACATACTCTTCTGCGTCCATAGCAGCAAAATCTTTTGAAAATTCAGCGATGACTAAGTGGTCTAACTCAAAAGAATTTAATAATTCAATTTTTTCGTCGATAGTAGAAATTAGTTTTAAAGTGGTGTCCTTAGGGTTTAATATTAAACGAGGATGCGGATCAAATGTGAGCAAAATACTTTCACCATTGATTGCTGTAGCGATGTCGTTGATGCGTTTGATAATTTGCTGATGACCAAAATGCACGCCATCATACGTGCCAATTGTTAGTACGGCATTTTTAAAATTTGGCAAATTATGTATTCCTTTGTGAACTTGCATCGACACAATATTATTTAATTTTTTCCATAAATTGTTCAATGCTTAGTGCATCAGCAACATTGTAATTTCCAATTTTAGTTCTGCGCAATGCGTATAAATAGGCACCATTATTTAAGCGTTTGCCAAAATCGTTTGCCAAGCTTCTGATGTATGTGCCTTTCGTACAAGCCACATGGAAATCAACTAATGGCAATTGTATATTGCTTAATTGAAAATCTATAATGGTGATTTTTTTAGATTTTAAAGTAAGCTCTTTTCCTGCTCTTGCTAATTCATAAGCTCTTTTGCCATTTATTTTTACCGCAGAATGTGCTGGTGGAAATTGCTCTTGTTCGCCAATAAATGTGCTTGCGTTGGACAATAATTTTTCAGTAGTTATTGCAGAAATATCAAATGTTTGATTGGGTTCTTTTTCTGTGTCATAGCATTCCGTAGTAGCGCCAATGTAGAAGGTGCCAGTATATACTTTATCTGCATTTTGTATTGCTTCAATAGTTTTTGTCTTTTTACCAGTGCAAATAATGAGTAAGCCACTTGCTTTAGGGTCAAGTGTCCCAGCATGTCCAATTTTGATGTTTCCGTATTTTTTCTTTAGTGCAAATTTTATTTTATTCACCACATCAAAGCTCGTCCAGTCTAATGGTTTGTCTATTAGGATTACTTCGCCTTCTTCAAAATTATTCACGTGTGCAATCTTATTTTGTGAAATTAAAATACAATAAAAGCAAAATACCAGCAACTATCCGATACCAACCCCAAGGCTTGAAGCCATATTTAGCAATGATTTCGATAAATAATTTAATAGCAAGCACCGCAACAATAAATGCGATTATGTTTCCAATTAGAAAATAAATTAGGTTATTGCCACTAAAAAGCAGTTCATATCCTTTTATTGCTATGTCATTATGAGTCCAATCTTTTAAGAAAACGGAATACATCGTTACGGCAAGCATAGTAGGTACCGCTAAGAAAAATGAAAATTCAGCAGCTGTCTTTCTGTCTAATTTTTGTTGCATTCCTCCAATGATTGAAGCGGCACTTCTGCTAGTTCCTGGCATCATGGCCAAGCATTGCCAAAAGCCAATAATTATTGCTGTTTTGAAAGTAATGTCTTTCTCGTTTTTTATCTGTGCTTGCGTAAATATTTTATCGACGAATAATAAAACGATACCACCAATAATTAATACAATTGCAATTGGAATAGGTTTTTCTAATACAGCTTCAATTTTATCGTCGAATAGTTTTCCTAAAACAAGTGCAGGTACTACTGCTGCAGCTAGTTTGAAATAAAATTGAATGTTTTTAAAGTCAAAAAACTTCTTCCAATATAAAAAAACAACAGCTAATATGGCACCAAATTGTATGGAGACTTGAAACATTTTTACAAATTCATTTTTTTCTGTGCCAAAAAAAATTGTGCTCGTAAATATCATGTGTGCTGTTGACGAAATAGGTAAGAATTCAGTTAATCCTTCTATAATTGCAACAATAATTACTTGTATTATGGACATTGAGAATGTGCTATTGAAATATTAAATTTCGGAATGTAGAATGAAAAATTATCTTCTATACTATTTCTGAATCGCCTGCCGGTTTTTTTAAGATGGCTACCACAATCACCAAAAAGCCTGCAATTACAGTAATAGGTGCCAAGGTTATTCTGCGGAAAGAATAGATTTCAGCTTCATTAAATACATTTGGATCCGTATTGCCACCACTCATCAATATAAAACCTACAATGATTAATGCAGCACCAAGTGCAATTAATATATAATTAGTTTTGTCGAATAATAAGGTTTTATTTTGACTGTCAGGCAATCGCAAAAATGTACCAGAAGAACTTTTCGCTTTCTGCGTATTACGTGCCTGCGTTGCTTGTGGTTGCTTAGGTGTGTTTGTATTTTTAGGAGCTTGATTTTTAGCCATGTTTATTTATTTAATACAATTCGTCGAGTTTGATTTTTAAATATTTATTTACAGCAAAGTATGTACTCGTGATAGAAATTATTATTCCAAAAATCACCAGACATATTGCAATAATTGTCAAAGTTACAAAATCCTGACCTGTAAATACAACGGAAAACTTATAAATTGTTAAATAGATAATTCCGCTAAGAATTATAATGGCAATACCTGCACTGATAACGCCAGAAATAATAGATTTTACGATGTATGGTTTGATAATGAACCATTCATTAGCACCAATGAGTTGCATACTTCTAATGGTGAAACGTTGCGAATACATCATAAGTCGAATGGTGTTGTCGATAATAAAAAATGCAACAATCAACATGACGATACTCAATAAAACAATGCCAATGGTAATTGGTTTTAAAGTGGCTGCCGTAGTTTTTACGGCCATATCAGAATAAAATACTTCTTGTACGCCTGATAAACCAACCAGCGCTGATTTTACATCTTTCACGAAATCAGGATTAGAATAATCGGCATTCAGATTAATGATATATGCATCAAACAACGGGTTTTCACCGAGTATTTCTCTGAAGTTTTGTCCAAGTTCTTTTTCGAATTGCTCAGCCGCTACTTCTTTACTTTTAAAAGTAATTTTTGCCACATATTTTTGTTTTTTCAAATATTTAGCAATGTCTTCTTTTTGCGCTTCAGTAACATCAGTTTTTAAATTCAAATCGATTTGAACACCTTCTTTTATCTTGTTTATTTCTTTTTGGACGACAAATACGCCGAAGGAAAACAAGCCAATTGTAAATAATATCATAGCAATACTTACAATAGCGTAAATGAAATTAGGTTTGCTTTTTTTTGGTGTTTTGCGTTCTAAATCTGCTGACATATTGGCGAAAATAATGATTTTTTATTTACTTAATCTATTACGTTATTAACAAGGTGTGCGATTGCCTATTTTTACACCATGAACAACGATAATTTAGGTTTGGAATTGTATCTACAAGCAACATTCTTTGTAGATAGCGATCAGCCAGACATACAACGTTTTGTAAAAAACATTATAGGCGCTGAAATAGATAAACAAAAAATTGCTATAAAGCTTTATAATGCAGTTCGAGATGGCTGGCGTTATAATCCATATAATATAGACCTTAAGCATAAGGCCATGAAGGCAAGCTCTTTGTTTAATAGAGAAACTAAAAGTGGTTATTGTATTGAAAAAGCGTGTTTACTCAATGCCTGTTTACGTGTTGCTGGCATTCCAAGTCGATTTCGCTTTTTTGATGTAAAAAATCATATTGGTGTAGAGAAATTAATACAAATTTTAAAAACAGATGTACTCGTTTTTCATGCATGCTGTGAAATTTATCTAAATGGAAAATGGATAAAAGCAACGCCAGCTTTTAATAAAGAATTATGTGAGCATTTAGGTGTAGCGCCTTTAGAATTTGATGGTGAAAATGATTCTATTTTTCAGCAGTATGACACAGACGGCGGTTTGTTTATGGATTACCTAAAAGACTATGGCACTTTCCATGATGTGCCTCACGATATGTTTATTATGCTGTTACATCAAAACTATGCACATTTTTTTAATCAAGTTACAGATAGAGCAATGGTAAATGTAGATTGAATTTTTTTTATGATAATTCACTTATTTAAACCATTGAAAAACGCATATTGTAGCTAAGCAATTCAATTATTTTTTCCCATTTTTCAAAAAAAAAAATAATGGATATGATTTTAATCATACTCATTATGTTTTTTTATGTTGAATTTTGTAGTACAATGATTTACAAAATCAAAGTATGTATTGAATTAACTTAATACATCCGTTGGGAAATGGACGTAGTTTTATCATAGCTTTTTTAGAAGACGGCATTCCTGCCGTCTTTTTTTATTTTTATCTAAAGCTGTCTAATTCGATATCAAAAATGAGCACGGAATTCGCTGGAATAGAGCCGAATTCACTGGCACCGTAGCCTAAAGCAGATGGTATCATTAGTTTTATTTTGCCGTTTTTTCCAATTTTTGGAATGCCTTCTTGCCAGCCTTTTATAACACCAGCCAAAGAGAATTCACGAGGCAATCCAGGGTCGTTGCTGTCAAATCGAACACCATCAGTAAAATAACCTTTGTAATATACTAAAACAGCAGAAGTAGCAGTAGGATTAGGCGCAGTGCCTGAATCACTTATGGCATAAAACAAACCAGTCTCAGTAGAATCAGCATTGATGGAATTGTCTGCAATATATTTTCTAATAATTTCTCGATCAATAGCAGCTTGATCAACACTTTCTTTTTTACATGCAAATGCGATAAATGGTAGTAAGAGTAGGAATAACTTGTAATTTAATTTCATTTTTTGTTTCTTTTTTATACTTGAAATACGCCAACATTAAATTTTTCTATTGGTGCATTGTTGGCTGCTTCTACACCTTTTGAAATCCATTTTCTTGTTTCTAATGGATCGATAACAGCATCTATCCACAACCTTGAAGCAGCATAATACGCTGATGTTTGTTTGGTATAACGTTCTTTTATTTCGGATAGTATTTTTTGCTTTTCTTCTTCCGGCAATTCTGTTTTATTTTTTGCTTCGAGCGAGCCTACTTGCATTTGCAAAATTGTTTTTGCCGCTTGATCGGCGCCCATTACTGCTATTTTTGCGCTTGGCCATGCTATTATTAATCTTGGATCATATGCCTTGCCACACATGGCATAATTGCCTGCGCCATAAGAATTGCCTGTGATAATTGTAAATTTTGGTACTGTAGAATTGGAAACAGCATTCACCATCTTTGCTCCATCTTTAATTATGCCGCCGTGTTCGCTTCTACTGCCAACCATAAAACCTGTGACATCTTGCAAGAATACTAATGGTATTTTTTTCTGATTGCAGAGCATAACAAAGCGCGCGGCTTTATCTGCCGAATCAGAATAAATAACACCACCAATTTGTACTTCGCCTTTTTTACTTTTCACGACGGAACGTTGGTTGGCAACAATGCCTACACTCCAGCCGTCAATACGTGCATATGAACAAACAATGGTTTGTCCGTAATCTTCTTTATATTCAACAAACTCAGAGTCGTCCACTAATCTTTTTATGATTTCGCGAACATCATAAGGTTTTGTCGTGGAAAAAATTCCATATATATCTTTCTCGGCTGCTTTTGGTTTTTTTGATTTAATTCTATCAAAACCTGCTAGCTCAAATTTGCCATATTTATTCACTAATTTTTTGATGGTATCTAATGCTTCTTTATCGTCCTTGACTTTATAATCACAATCACCACTAATTGCAGTTTGTGTTGTTGCACCGCCTAATGTTTCTTTGTCCACATTTTCACCGATAGCAGCTTTTACTAAATAGGGTCCTGCTAAGAAAATACTTCCCGTGCCATCGACAATGATACTTTCGTCACACATAATTGGCAAGTATGCACCACCAGCAACACAACTGCCCATGATGGCTGCAATTTGCGGAACGCCCATTGATGATAGTTTTGCATTGTTGCGAAAGACTCTACCAAAATTTTCTTTATCAGGAAAAATTTCATCTTGCATTGGCAAATAAACGCCAGCACTATCTACCAAATAAATAACAGGTAATCTGTTTTCTATAGCAATTTCTTGTGCTCTTAAATTTTTCTTGCCAGTAATCGGAAACCAAGCACCCGCTTTTACGGTAGCATCATTAGCAACAATCATACACTGGCGTCCAGCAACATATCCAATTACTGCTATCACGCCACCACTCGGACATCCACCTTGCTCTGCATACATGCCGTCGCCTACTAATGCGCCAATTTCTATGTATTCACTGTTTTTATCGACTAAATAATCAATGCGTTCTCTTGCTGACAGTTTGTTTTTAGCATGCTCCGCATCTATTTTCTTTTGACCACCACCTAAATGTATTTTTTGTAATTTAGATTTTAACTCATCAACTGCCAAACGCATTCCGTCTTCATTTGTATTGAAATCAATATCTGTCATGCCATAAAAATAAGAATAAAACATGAAATGCAAAAAATGTAACGAACCCTTCATGCAATAACTATATTTTAGATGGCATATAATGATAGCACATAAAATGTAATTTAACTTTATTTTCATTTGAAATCCTGAATAATAGTATATCTTTGCAGTCGGGCAAGTCTTATACGACCAGCTCCTGACAAATCCTCCAGGGTCGGAAGGCAGCAAAGGTAGTTGGTTGAGCGGTGCGCTGTAAGTAACTTGCCTTTTTTTTGTGCAATTTCTTATTTTAGTATATAGCTGCTTCCAAATGTGAAGCAGTTTTTTTATTTTTATTCCATGCCAATTCCACAGCCTAATAATCCATTACATGGTATAACGCTAGAGAAAATGTTGCGTTATCTTTTAGCATACTATACTTGGGAAGGACTATATAATCAAGTGCCTGCTAATTGTTTTAAAAACAATCCTTCAATTAAGTCGAGCTTGACATTTTTGCGTAAAACGCCATGGGCACGTCAGCGCCTTGAAACTATTTATATTTATATCACACGAGACGGCGTTAATGAAGAGTGGTTCGCATTTGAAGAGTAAGTTATTTTGTCGGTTTCTTAATGTTAATACTACTTAAGTTGTGTTGTTCATTTAGGACTTACGCTACAAATATTGTATCTTTGCAAAAATTTTTAAAATATTATGATTACTGTTAATAATTTATCCTTACAATATGGCAAACGCGTATTGTTTGATGAAGTAAATATAAAGTTTACACATGGCAATTGTTATGGTGTGATAGGTGCGAATGGCTCAGGAAAATCTACATTTTTAAAAATTCTTTCTGGCGAGATTGAATCAACAACAGGAAACATTGAATTTTCTCCAGGAGAACGTATGTCTGTTTTGAAACAAAATCACTTTGAATTTGATGAGCTAAGTGTGTTAGATACAGTGATGATGGGCAATAAACGTTTGTACGATGTAATGAAAGAAAAAGATGCTTTATATGCTAAAGCTGATTTTACAGATGAAGATGGCATTCGTGTAGGTGACTTAGAAGCAGAATTTGCAGAAATGGACGGCTGGAATGCGGAAAGCGATGCGGCGGAAATGTTGAGCAACTTAGGTGTAAAAGAAGACCAACATTATAAACTCATGAAAGAGCTTCCATCAAACGATAAAATAAAAGTATTGTTGGCGCAAGCATTATTTGGCAATCCAGATATTTTGATTTTAGATGAGCCTACAAATGACCTCGATGTTAATACTATCGATTGGTTAGAAGATTTCTTAGCAGACTTTAAAAATACAGTTATCGTTGTATCGCACGATCGTCACTTTTTAGATATGGTGTGTACGCATATTGTCGATATTGATTTTAGTAAAATCAATTTATTTACAGGTAACTATACTTTCTGGTACGAAACATCACAATTGTTATTAAAACAGAGAGCAGATAAAAACAAGAAAAATGAAGCTAAGAAAGCAGAGTTACTTGATTTTATTGCTCGTTTCAGTGCGAATGCTTCTAAGTCGAAACAAGCAACTTCTCGTAAAAAAGCTTTAGAGAAATTGGATATTGAACAAATCAAACCATCGAGCAGAAAATATCCTGGAATTTTCTTTAAACAAAATCGCGAAGCTGGCGATATGATTTTAGATGTTCGACAATTATCTTACGACTTGGAAGATGGAACAACACTATTTAAAGATGTAACATTTACCGTAAATAAAGGCGATAAGATTGCATTTGTTTCTAAAGACGGCTTAGTGATTTCTAATTTTTTTAAAGTATTAGCTGGTGAATCGAAAGCTAAAAAAGGAGAAATCAATTTTGGTGTAACGATTACAAAATCATACGTGCCTAATGACAATTCAGCTTATTTTAAAAATGCTGATTTAAATTTAGTAGATTGGCTAAGACAGTTTTCTGCGGAAAAAGATGAGACATTTATTCGCGGTTTCTTAGGCAGAATGTTGTTTAGCGGCGAGGAATCTCTAAAAAAATGTACCGTACTTTCAGGTGGCGAAAAGGTGAGATGCATGATGAGTAAAACCATGTTGGAGGAAGCAAACTTTTTAATCTTAGATGAACCGACTAACCATTTAGACTTAGAGTCGATAACATCGCTTAATAATGGTTTAATTGATTATGCAGGCACTATCTTGTTTACATCACATGACCACACTTTTACACAAACAATTGCGAATAGAATAATTGAAATTACACCGAATGGCATGCTTGATAAGATGATGTCTTATGATGATTATTTAGCAGATCCAAAAGTGAAAGAACAACGCGCAGAATTGTATGGTACATTAGTGTAATTAAACTATTTGCAGCACTGTTTTTATTTGTATCTTTATTTTATGATACACAATTTTCAATCTGCTTTATGTATAAACAATACGCATCTTCCATTTGGTGTGTATGATGATTTAATTTCAAATGTTGATACTACTGTTTGGGACAAGCAAGGTTTAGTTACAAAAAAAAGACGAACAGAACGTAAAACATGGATATTTGTTGGTGTTTTTAGTCCTGAATTAATAGCTGGATTTGCCATCGCAGATGCTGGTATGGTTGCTACAGCATTTTCCTATTTTTACTCTTTTAAAGATGGCATTTTTGTAGAAGATAAGACTACTGTTCCATTAGGATTTCCTCAAAGTTTTAATCCAAATTTAGATTCGGAATGGACACTTGGTAATTATTCTATTAAAACGATAAATGGCAAAATGACTTTACAGTATCTTGGCAAATATAAGATGTATATCGAAATAGAAAACACAAAACAAGGCGCCAGTATTGTTGCTCCATCAAAAGGAAATAGGCCATTTAATTTTACTTATAAAAATGTGTGTGTGCCGGTTAAAGTACAAATCAATAATGGAGGTATAAGCACTTATGCAACAAGTGGTAATTATGGTTCTATTGATTTTACAAAAGGCTTTCCTCCAAGAGAAACTATTTGGAATTGGCTTTCCTTTATTGGCAAAACAGAAAGCAATAAAAATATAGCTGTTAATTTAGTAGATCGATTTAATGATAATATGGAAAATATACTTTGGGTCGATGGTCGTAAAATACTATTATCTGCAGCCACATTTTCCTTTAATGAACCTTTAGATAAAACAGATTGGCTAATAGCCACAAAAGATGGTATTTTAAATTGTCATCTTTCACCAAAAGGCGCAAGGAAAGAAAACGTAAATGCTTTAGTTTTAAAAAGTAAGTTTATTCAGCCTTATGGTATATTAGATGGCACCATTAACATCGATGGAAATATTGAAAAATTTACTGCGTTTGGCGTTGCTGAAGACCATCATGCAGTTTGGTAATTAATTCAGAAATCTTATTTCATTTTTTCTACGTATTCATTAATTAAATTAGGTATTCCTATTTTACCTCGATTTAGGTATTTCATTTAAAGCATACTACACGTACTTTTGTAATCAATAATTAGTCTAAATAAAAATAGTTTACGCCTGATTATTTTTGAATTTTATGTAATAACCTATTAAATCTATTAGTTAATGAAAACTTTATTAAATTATTTAAAATCAAAGAATTATATCTTATATTCTTTGGTGTTGGTGCTGAGTTTTACAGCTTGTAAACAGTCATCGACGAAATCAGAAACGACAAGTGTATCTGGCAAAAAAATCGGTGTTTTATTGGTAAACCATGGTTCTAGATCGGCTACATGGCGCAAGGCTTTGATGGATTTTGAAGATACAGTACGTGATTCTATTATTGCAGGAGCAAAAGTAAGTGGTGTGAAAACTGCCTATATGGAATATAATGAACCCTCTATTGCTACTCGTTTAAAAGAATTTGATAAAGAAGCTTATTCTGATGTCATTATTATTCCAATATTTTTAACTGTGAGTCCTCACTCTTTTGAAGATATTCCAACTATTATTGGCCAAAAGGAAGATCCAGAATCAATGGAAATGCTTAAAATTGAAAAGATTGAACGATACACGCCGAAAGCGAAAACGCATATAACACCTTTATTAGATTTTACAGATATTTTACAGAAAAACGTATTGCGCAGAGCTCAAGCTTTATCTAAGAATGGTGCAAATGAAGGGCTTGTTTTAATTGGGTATGGTGATGAGACTTATGATAAAGAATGGGGCGAATTATTTGATAAGGTAGCAGCATTCGTAAAACAAAATATTGGCATTAGTGAGCATAGTTATGGCTGGTGTGGACATATTGCAAATTATAATCCTGATGAAACGACAAAAGCAATCAATAAAGTATTATCCAAAAAATCAGCAGCAGTGGTCATTCCAGTTTTGGTAGCACATGATGAGATGTTCCAAGTAAAAATTATTGGCGGTGGTATTCAAAAAGTAGCTGGCTATAAAGATAAAGTGTTTTATAAACCAGATGCCATCTTGCCAGATCCAAATATTACGAGTTGGGTAATCGCTGTAAGTCAAGAATATGCCAATAAAATTCAATAATAATAGTAATGGATAAGTTGAAAGTAAGGAAATTAAGACGCTTAAACATTGCTACACATCGCGATTTAGGTTTTTTCTTTTCTACATTGATTATTGTGTATTGTCTTTCGGGCATTGCATTAAACCATATCAATGAATGGAATCCTGATTTTATCATACATAAAAAGACGATAAAAATACCTCAGCAACATCAACGTAATAATATTGGAAAAACAGAAATTGAAGCTTATGGCAAGTTGGTAGGAGAGTCGCACTATAAAATCTATGATTTTCCAACTAAAGATCAAGTCAAGATATATTACAACGATGCATCATTGCATGTCAATTTTACAACGAAAGAAGGTGTGTATGAAAGTGTATCGCGAAGGCCATTGTTTTATCACTCTAATGTTATCCATAGAAATAGTGTAAAAGGCTGGAATTGGGTGTCCGATATTTTTGCCATTATGCTTATTATTATTAATATAACAGGCTTATTTATTTTAAGAGGAAAATATGGAATTTCGGGTAGAGGTAAGTGGTTAATGGCTGCTGGTACTTTGCCTCCATTATTAGTATTATTAATTAATGAATTAAGTTAATTGCAATAGCAATAAAAAAGAGATAAGAATTTATTCTTATCTCTTTTTTATGTGTTATATTCAAATATTATATTATTGCTTTGTATGATAATACAAGTAATAAGGTAGTATGCATCATAGTTATTTAATTACTTCAAAATAACCAGAGTTGATAAATACATCTTTGTCATTATAAATATCTACCACGTATTTGCCAACTTTTTTCACGCTGATTTTAAATTTAAGCCAATTCCATGTCATGCTTTCTACACTATATGTTTCTCTTGAAACTTCTTCATCATATTTATCACCATAATAAACACTCACTTCAACTTCTTTGCATTTTAAATCATCAGCTTGTTCTAATTTTAGCATGATATCTCTCTTGCCATTTATTAATTTAAACTCAGTTGCTTCTCCTTTTACATTAGCATCGTTATCTACTTCATCTCCAAATGTGATAGTGGAATTTTCGTAATAGTAGGTGTCGTATTCATCACCATCTTCATTGTCCGTACTTTTATCTTTATCACTCGGATTTTCTTTCATGTAACCAATATTGGTATAAGTAGAAGCTAAAGGTTCATCGCCACTTCCCATCACAGAGATTCTGTAATCACCTGATTCCGTAAATTTGTAATCAAACATAGCCCATTTTTTCTTATCTACTTTTGGGTCAAAAGTAAAGTCTTGTGTATCGAAGGCTGTATAACTGCCGCTTGTACTTTTTTTATCTACATACAGCATTAATTTATCTTTGATATTTGTAGCTTGTGAGTAAATAATATAAACATAGCTTCCCGTTTTGCTGTCAACGTCCCAGTTTTTATTGATGCCAGAAGCTTCACCAGTAGTTTTGTCGTAGCTCTCGCATAAAACGACTTTATTGCTTTGTGCAATGCAGACAGAAGTAAATAATACAAGCGATAATAGTAAGAGTGTAAGGTTTTTCATACATGATTTTTTTGTAAGTTATACAAATTTAATACCAAAATCAAGATAAAGAATACCCAATGTATGGTATTGTTGTCCAATAAATGAATTAATGTATCTTTGCTTCGCTTTTAATACAGCCTTTTTTTTATACTTATTTCTAATAAAATATGAACTATTTAAAACTTATTCGTCCATTAAATTTATTAATAATCGCACTCACGATGATATTGTTTCGTGTTTGTATTGTTGCGGCATCGCCATATAAATTATTTTATATTTCTACGGTATTGAGCACACTAGAATTTGCGTTATTGGTACTAATTACGATAACTGTAGCGGCAAGTGGTTATGTAATTAATGACATTTTTGACGTTGAAATTGATGCCATAAATAGACCACATCGAGTAATCGTTGGACAACAAATTAGTGAAACTCAAGCATATAATTTTTATAAATTGTTATGTGGCATCAGCATTTTTGGAAGCATACTTTTGGCAATACTTACAAAGAATATTAGACTATCTATGTTGCCATTGTTGTTGTTGGTGGTACTTAATTTTTATGCACATACTTTTAAAAAACAACTTATTGTCGGTAATTTTTTAATTGCTTTATTGTCAGCATTTGTAATTTGGTTGATAGCCTTATTTGAAACAACAGTAGTAAGCACAGACACAGATTTGCAAACGCAGGTAAAAAGTGGTATTGCAATAGCTGGTTTTATGTATGGCTTATTTGCTTTTCTTACCACATTTATGCGCGAAATCGTAAAAGACCTTGAAGATATGGAAGGCGATAAGGCTGGCGATTGCAATACTATTCCATTTGCATTCGGCGTCGTAAAAGCAAAAATAATTGTAAGTGGTTTTTCTTTAATTATTCTAATGATTTTGAGTTTGTTTGTTTGGTTTTTCCCAAGTATTCAAATAAAAAATGTACCTATTTTTATAGTGATTTTACTTATTTTACCATTAATTTTCATAAATATTTTACTTTTTATTGCAAAAACACCAAAAAGCTATAATTTTGTTAGTAATTTATTAAAGATTTATATGGTGCTTGGTATTGCTTCCTTGTTGTATTTTCGAAGTGGAATTGGTCCATATATATTTATGCAGTTTGCCAATTTTATTGAAAAGCTATTGTAAAACAAAGTATGCTAAAGCCAAATAAAATTATTTTAGGTTCTCAGTCGCCAAGAAGAGTAGAGATTTTAGCGGATGCTGGTTTTGATGTGCAAATTATCAAACCAAAAGTTGCTGAGCATTTTCCAGTTGAAATGAATTTGTACAAAATTCCTGAATATTTATCAAAGTTAAAGATGTTTGATGTGTATTCTTATTTAGGCGAAGACAATACAATGATAATTACTGCCGATACGATGGTTATTTTTAATAATAAACTTGTCGGCAAACCTAAAAATAAAGAACAAGCGCTCCGATTTCTTTCTTTGATGAACGGAAAACAACATCATGTAGTTACAGGAGTAACTATGCGTTTAAATAAATTACAAATTTCTTTTTCTGAACAAGCAACTGTGTTTTTTAAAGATTTATCTGCTGAGGCAATTCAGCAATACATAGATAATTACGAAACATTAGATAAAGCTGGCGCTTATAACATACAAGAGTATAATGGCGTGGACCACATCGACGGCGAGTTTTTTAATGTAATGGGTTTGCCTTTGAAAAGAGTATTGCAAGAAATAAGAAATTGGAAATAATTTTTTTAATAAAATATATTGCCAGAATTGAAGCAGCATCAATTTATTCTCCACGACCGACTAAGACACCATCAGGTTACAACCACGAATATCGCTGTTGTCAATTCTGCCTAACACTTCAAAATAGCCATTGTCTTTAATGTTTACAATATCTTGTGTAGCAATAAAAGCACATGAATAAAGATTAGCCAAATCAATAACATTTAAAGCACCACGGCCTTTGTTACGGTTTACCTGCATTGGATTGTAGATGTCGCGTTTCAAAACGCGCATCCAATTTGGTGTTTGGAAAATACTATTTCCAAACGAATATGCTTGTGAAAGCAGTTCCGTCATGCCATATTCTGAATGTATAGTAGGCACTTGAAATGCCGCTTGTAACTGCTGATGCACTTCCTCGCGCGTCATTTCTTTGCGCCTGCCTTTCATGCCGCCAGTTTCCATGATGCTAATATTGGATAAATCCATAGGAAATTGCTCGGCAAAATCAAGTAAAGCAAAAGTTACGCCAATGAGTAATATTTTCTTATAACTATTACTGCTTAATTGAGTAAGTTTTGCCGCTAATTCATCGAGATTATTCAGATAAAATCCAGCATCTTTATTTTTTGATTTTTGTATTAATGCATTCACCATATATACAAGCGATGAAGTATCGCGCTCAAGGTATGATGGCAGTAATGCTAATATAATCCAATCTTCAATGTTGCCATAATATTGCTGAAATCCTTTTTCAAAGCTTTGCTCATACAACCTCAAATCTGCAACATAATGTTTGCTATTCAGCATGCCTGTAGTTCCACTACTTTCAAACAATTTTTGCGAAGTTGCGTTATTTATCAATATAGTATGTGATTTAAAAAAATCGATTGGCAGAAATGGAATTTTTTCTATCGAATCAATAGCGTTGATATCTGTTTTCAAGTAATCAACAAATTGCTTGTACACTAAATTATGCGTATATTGGAAATGAAATATTTCAAGTGCAACTTTTTCAAAGTTTAAATCATCAACAGTAAAGATTTTTTCTTGTAATTTTGCAATCGTAGGAAACACAGTACAAAGGTAAACAAAATGAACATTAAACACGCGCTGATAATTATTATTACACTGATAGGTTTGCAAGCTTGTTATAAAACACCAAGCTACCCAATTGAACCAACTGTGCGTTTTTCTGCATTTGAAAAGCCAAATGAAATATATACTTTAGATGCTGGTGAAGGTGGCAATCTCATTGTCGAATTTACAGATGGCGATGGCGATTTAGGAAAGTTAAATAATCAAGATTCTTCTTCATTTGTTGTATATCGCAATTTACGAGATACTTCATTTTTTCATGATAATATGTATGTCATTCCTGTTATTCCAAAGAAAGGAACAACGAATGCTATAAGTGGCAAAATTGAAATAAAACTAAATGATGCTTTGTTCAATTCTTATCTTTCTTATTTTGTCATGAAAGGCATTTCTATAGATACATTTACCTACAAATTATATATTACTGATAGGGCAGGACACAGGAGCAATGAAATTGTTACGCCGCCAATCATTGTCAAAATTCCTTAATGTATTGATTGTCAATATATGAACCTTAATCATAAACTTCCCTTAATGCTTAATTAATGTCTTAACTGAGACTGTTGCATAGTATTTGCTCTATTTTTGTTTTCCCAAAATGAAACCCATTACAGATGTCATAGTAATAGGAGCAGGCTTTAGTGGCTTGTCAGCAGCATACTACCTTCAACAAAAAGGTTTATCAGTGCGTGTG
Source organism: Chitinophagales bacterium (assembly GCA_020848475.1). Taxonomy (GTDB): domain Bacteria; phylum Bacteroidota; class Bacteroidia; order Chitinophagales; family JADIYW01; genus JADJSS01. Next base: position 31,884 of record JADKZZ010000052.1, read on the forward strand.
CTGGAAGTTTCATCGCAAGTTGGTGGTAGGGCTCGCTCCGACATTATGCACGGCTATACATTGGATAGAGGCTTACATTTTTATCATAATTCTACGACAGAATTAAGCAAAATTATTCAATTAGATAAGCTACAATTAAAAAATATCTATCCTGGCTATTTGTTGTGCTACGAAGGCATGTTCCACTTGTTTACAAATCCATTGTATCAAACTTTAGATACACTTTCTACAGCAATGGCAAAAAATGCCACTTTTACGGATAAAATTAGATTGTTTGGTTTATATGCTAAACTTAAAACATCTACTTATAATAAATTGGTGAAAGAAGCGGAATCTTCAACATACGAATATTTGTCAAAAAATGGATTTAGCAAAAAATTAATCGATTCATTTTTCAGACCTATGCTAGCCGCCAATATTTTTGATTACAATTTACAAGCGTCTTCAAGGTTTTCTAAATTGTATTTGAAATCATTGTTTCAAGATCATATTGCTTTACCTAAAAATGGTATTGGTTCAATTGCAAAAGCCATTGCAGACAAATTACACGATGGTACAATAAGTTATAAAACGAAAGTAAAACGCGTAAGCGATAATAGTTTGGAATTGATAAATGGTGAAATTTTAGAAGCAAAGAAAATTATTATTGCCACAAATGCTATCGACGCCAATCAGCTTTTAGGAAAAAGAGAATTGCCTGCTGAATGTTCGCACGTATCGACACTTTATTTTTCTACTGAACATGCGCCAATAAGTAAGCCTGTTGTTATTTTAAATGGTAATAATGGTACTACTTTAGTAAATCATGTTTTTGTTCCAACATTATTGCATAGCAATTATGCACCAGAAGGCAAACATTTAGTAGCTGTCAATGTAGTTAAAGATCACGATTTAGATGATGAAGAATTAGTAGCAAAATGCCTGACAGAATTATCTGAATGGTTTGGTCTAAAAGTAATGGATTGGCAATACTTAAAAACATATCATATAAAATATGCGATGCCATTCAAACCGATTTTAGATGAAATAAAATTTGTGCAAGCAATTAGCGATAATGTCTATGCTTGTGGCGATTGTTTTTCTGTTGGAAGTATGGAATCAGCGTTGCGCTCTGGCAGAGAAACTGCCAATGTTATAGCACAAGAAATCAGCCTCAGTAAGTCACTGTATGACGATGCAATAGCATAGTAATAATACTGATTTTTGCGTTTACAGTATATTTCTTTGATACATTTCTCCTCGACTTTTGTTCATTTCTGCAAAGCGCTTGATGCATTCATTGATAAATGTTTCATCAACTAATTTTTCCATATCAGCCATAGTGCGTAGCTTGTCGTCTTCATGAAATTTGTATGTTTGCTCCATCATGTTAGCTTCTACTTTTATAACGTATCTGTTATTCATGTGTAACACTGTAATTTTTACAATAGGATGTTCTATATAACCAGCAATTCTCATTTTTTTATTTTGTACAAAGGTATTTAATTTAAATAATATCAATTCAAGCATAAAAAAAGAGCCGCTCTAATTGGCGGCTCTTTTTAAAAATGTAATCTATAAAACAGGATTACGCTGTTGCTTTAGTTTTTTTAGAAGTAGCTTTTTTAACTTCTTCTTTCACTTCTTCTACTTGTTTTTCAACTTTTGCAGATGCTTCGTTGAACAAACCTTTTACTCTGTCAGCATTTCTGTTGAAAGTAGTTTTTAAGTCAGCCACTAAAATGTTAGCTTCTTCTTTAACATCAGCTTGAACTTTGTCTAAAGTGAAAGGTCCTTTCAATTTAGCTTGGATTCTTTCAGCTGTAGATTTGAAGTGATTACGTTGTAACTCTACTTCGTCTTTAGCTTCGCTTACTGCATTTTTTACAGTGTTTTCTACATTGTAACGTAATTCTGTTACATTTGCTTTTGTTTCTGCTGTTAAGCTGTCAACAGCTTCTTTGAATTTTTGTGTGAATTCCATTTTTAAAAAGATTTATTTTTTTATCAAAATTGATACTGCAAATTTAGGTCAGTTGTTTGACATTTGTCAAATAAATCCAATTACTAAAGTTTGATATAAAAATGTATTTCGTGTAAATGAGCAGTTAATGGAATGTGAAATTTAAACTTAAATACATATACATACAGGTATTGTAAATTAATCGTAAAACTATGGTTCATTACGTGTAATACATGTTAAGTTTAGAGTTTTGTTGTTTTTAAACTTTCAAGAAATATTGAAAATAAAAGTATTGCAAATCAAAACGGATGCTGTATTCCAAGCATCCGTCACGGCATTTTTTTTCATTTTTTTAGTGAACAGAATAGAAACAATTATAGTATATCCTAAGCACATTGCATACACGATGCAATTGAATATTCAACTAGTATTCTTATTTCATAGCGATATTTTTATCAAACATATCTTGTTTTGAAAAAATAACGTGACTAAAGTTTTGTCCAAGCACTAAGTCTTTGTCTATGAAAAAATAAGCAGTGTTCAATTCAAACTCAATATCTTTATAATAGATAGTGATGCTTGAATTACTTCCTTTTTTCCATTTTCCTGTCAATACTTTTACGATATGTTCATCAGCATCTAAAAATTCATGTTTGAATGTTTGGTTTGCATTGAACGTAAAGTACTCAATCGGAAAATCGTTCTTATTTTGAAATACTTTTTGGAATTCGTTCACCTTAGTCTGGTTGGTGAATTTCCAAGTGCCAATAAGGGGGTTTTTTGTTTCACTTTTTCGTTGTGCTAATGCTGTAACGCTTATCGCTACTAAACACATTAGAAAAAATGCCTTTTTCATATGCTTTATTTTAATGTTTTATGGTACATCAAAATTGCTCATTTTCTTGACATATGTCAATATATAGTTAGTAAACGGTAGGTTTGAATGAGTAAATGGATATTTTTTAACATTTTTTTGAGTAGAAATTCATTTATTATGATGAAATATTGCTTATATTTTATTTCATCGTCAAATTTCTTTCTTCATTATCCAGCTTTTTGAAAATTACATGGCTGAAATTTTGTCCTAATACTAGATCACTTTCTAAGAAAAAATAATCGATATATACTTCATAATCGACATCAGCATATTTAATTTGGATTTTATCGTTTGCAATTTTCCATTTGCCTTTCAATACTTTAATGACCTGCTCACTTGCATCTACAAATTCATGTTTAAAGGTTTGATTGCCAGAAAATGTAAATAACTCAGCTTGGTAACTTTTTTCTTTAAATACTTTTTGAAAATCATTGAGTGTTGATTGTCGCGTAAATTTCCAACTTCCTATGATTGGGCTTTTACTTTCATTTCTTTTTTGAGCAAATGTATTTATCACGATTATGGATAAAAACATTAAGAGGATTACTTTTTTCATGTTATGGTGTTTGTTGCTGTAAATTTGAGCAAAACACACACAACTATGATATTTGTTGTTTGAAAGGTAATTATACTTAGTAAACGGATAAAAACAATTATTTTAAACGACTCGGACGCGCTGTAATTGTTTCTCGCGTGTAGCGCGTTCAATCGACAATTCTATGAGTTTCTCAATCAAATCTGCATATTTCAAACCTGAGCTTTCCCAAAGCTTTGGATACATAGATATAGACGTAAACCCAGGCAAGGTATTCGGTTCGTTGATGATAACTTCATCATCTTCTGTTAAAAAAACATCGACTCTCGAGAGTCCTTCTAATCCTAATGCTTGATAGGCATCTCTGGCAGTAGATTGTATTTTTTCTAATTGCACAGCAGAAATATTGGGCGCTGGTATATAGATTTTTGCATTGTCGTTTTTATATTTATTTTCAAAATCATAAAAACCTTTTTCTATCACAATTTCTCCAACTGTGCTTGTTTCTATAATTTCATTTCCTAAAACAGCACACTCTAATTCACGACCGATAATTGCTTTTTCAACCAATACTTTATAGTCGAATTTAAACGCTTCGGCAATTGATTTCTTAAAGTCAGCTTCATTTGTAGCCTTTGAAACACCAACGCTCGAGCCCATGTTACAGGGTTTGATATACAGCGTATTGCCTAGCTCAGCCACAATAGCATCATAAGAAATATTGTCTATTTGATGTTTATAAATTGTAATACCTTTTGCATGGCCAATGCCAGCATCTCGCAAGATACGTTTTGTAAAATCTTTATCCATGGCTACTGCCGAGCCTAAAACACTTGGGCCAACAAATGGAATATCTAATTGTAAAAATATACCTTGCAGTGTGCCATCTTCGCCATTTGGGCCATGCGTTATCGGAAATACCGCTTCAACATCTGATATATATTGTTGATTGTCTAATCGTATTAATTTATGCTGCTCATTACCAAAAACGACAGCCAACTGCATGCCTGATTTTCCAATGACACATTTTTCATCTTGCAAGTTCAAAGCCTCTTCTAAATACCATTTTCCATCTTGGGCAATGCCAATTAAAATAACTTCAAATTTTTCTTTGTTGATAGCATTATAAATATTTCGGGCAGAGATGATAGAGATTTCGTGTTCTGGTGATTTTCCTCCAAATACTAATCCAATTTTTCGTTTTTGCATGTAAGTGTAATTATGCTGTAAATATAGAGTTACTAACAATATCTGAACAATAAATGTGCTTTTTTTATTTAAAAAAAATGTGGGTTACAACATAAATAGATATATTTGACGTTGAAAGTAAAGCTTATTTGATGGGAAAAACCGGATTGACGATACTGTATATAATGGGTGCATCTGTTGCACTTTTATTGTTTGTATATTTTGGCTTAAATTGGTACACAGATCATGGTGATTTTGTAGTCGTGCCCAATGTGAAAGGCAAATCTTTATATGATGCTAAAAATGAGCTGAAAAATTATGATTTAGATTTTATCATTGCGGATTCTACATTTGATGAGAGCAAACCACCTTTGTCGGTTCTGGAGCAACAGCCTTTAAATGGAGCAAAAGTAAAAGAAAATAGAAGAATTTATTTGACACTAAATGCATCAGCACCACCAAGTGTCAAAATACCTTCGATTATTGACAACTCACGACGTCAGGCAGAATTAATATTAAATAGTTGGGGCCTAAAGTTGGGTCAATTGATTTATATACCTGATATGGCAAAAGATGCTGTTTTGAATATTCAGGTAAATGGCAAAATTGTAAAGCCTGGAACGGTAGTGCCTAAAGGCACTATGGTAGATTTGGTTTTAGGCGATGGCTTTGGTAATCAAGTAACAGAAGTGCCACCAATTACAGACATGACGGTATTGGAAGCACGTGCTGTTTTAGAAGCAGTACATTTAAATGTTGGCGAAATTATTGCAGCTGGCCCAATAGAAGACACGCTTTCGGCTTATGTGTACGACCAAAATCCAAAGTTCGGACAACCAGGACAATTAGGTGCAAATAATTCTGTTCAATTATATATTCGCCAACAAAAAAGCGATATCGCAGAGCCTGAAGTTCAAGCAGCAGAAAGCAATGGCATGAATAAACTTGTGCCAAAGAAAAATAGCAACACCACCAATCCATAATTTGATTGATATGCGTATAATTACTACCTATTTATTTTTATTGATTACAATACAGTTGATGGCACAAAAAGAATCTCTGACGCCACTAACTTATCATACGAAAATGAATAAATCGACGAATCAATCATTTTTACAACAAAAAGCAGCACATAGAATTTCAGCAATTTCATTACCATTTTTTGAAGATTTTTACCAGCACGATATATATCCAAATCCTGCACTTTGGCAAGATAATTTGGTGTTTATTAATACAACATTTCCCAAAGAAACAGTGTCCGTAGGCGTAGCAACTTTCGATGGCACAAATGCCAGTGGTGTGCCTTACAATACATCAGGTAATACCACGCATGGACCAGCAGATATGTTGACCTCAAATCCTATTGATTTATCTGGTTTATCAGGTGCTGACAATGTTTTTCTGAGTTTCTATTTTATTCAAGGAGATTTTGGCGAATCACCTGCTGCACCTAATGATTTATTGACGGTTCAATATAAAGACACATCAGGAAATTGGAATATCATTTGGCAAGTGACCGCTTTAGACAGTGCAAGTTTACAGCAAGTTTTTTTAAAAGTGGATTCCATTTATTTGAATGCTAATTTTCAATTTAGATTCCAGTCTTTTGGCAACTTAAATGGTGCAAATGATACGTGGCATATCGATTATGTAAAACTCGATAAAAATAGAGATACCGCATCGGAAAAAAATATCAAAGAAATGGCGTATGCTTTTTTGCCACCAAGTTTATTGAAGCAGTATTATGTGATGCCGTACAATCAATTTGATACGACTGATTTAGCAGATACAGTGAGTTTATTTGTTAAAAATAATTTCATTAATACAACGACAGATATTGTTGATTTTTATGAAGCAACAGATGTGTCTTCTTCAAGTACAATTGCAACATTTAGTGGCCCTTCACGCGATTTTGGTCCAATTACTTTAAATAAAATTGATTATCCTAAATTCAATATTCCAACAAATTTAGTAGGAGACACGGTAATTATAAATGTTGATTATCATTTTAATGTCTCTGCTGAAGCTGGCGAACCCGCAAAAGTATTGGCGAATAATGCGGTTTCGCATCAACAAGTGTTTAGCAACTATTTTGCCTATGATGATGGCTCTGCTGAGCGTGGTTATCTTGTTGGTGATTTAAAAACAAATACAGGCATGGATTTTTATAAAATGGCGGTTAAATATGGTTTAAGAAATCCAGATACATTACAAGCTATTAAGTTGCAATTTTTCCCTGTCAAACCGAATAATCACCTAGCTGTTTTCAGTGTGTGTGTATGGAAAAATTTCACAAGAAACACTGTATATAATGACAATGATTTAATTTATCAAGAAACGAATTTAAAAATAGAAGATTTGGTAAATGAGTATGGTGTAGATACAATAAATGGCTTTTATTATGCGCCTATTAAACCACAATTTGTAAAAAACGGAGCGAGTTATCCATTAATCATGAATGATACATTTGCCGTAGGTTTAATTGTCGATAATAAACTGAGTTTAGTTGTTGGTTTTGATAGAAATAATATTCGTTCTTCATATAATTATTATGTTGAAGGCAACACTAATAAATGGCGCGAATCAGGCTTGCCAGGTACAATGATGATAAATCCAGTTATGGGAAAAGCATTGCCAGGATATTTGACACCAGTAAAACAAACACCTGCTAAAAACTACACAGTAAAAGTGTATCCAAATCCTGCAAAAGATAAATTATTTATTGAAGGTGTAAATGACAATACACTGCTTGAAATATTTGATATAAAAGGAAGTTTGGTGATGCAAACTACATTGCACCAGTCAGGCTATGTTGATATACATGAACTTCCTTCCTCCGTTTATGTTATAAAGATTACGAACACACATACGAATCAAATAGGTACTTCAAAATTTATTAAGAATGAGTAACATAAATCTACAACAATACGATAAATTAGTTTTATTTGATGGTGTTTGTAATTTCTGTGAAGCAAGTGTACAGTTTATTATCAAACATGATAAAACCAACTCATTAAAATTTACGAGCCTTCAATCAGAAATCGGACAGCAATTATTGATACATTATAAGCTGTCAACAGCAATTGAAGGCGTTGTTTTTATTGAAAATAATATAGCTTATTTTAAATCAAAAGCAGCATTTAAAATTGCGAGCTATTTTGGTGGTTTTTGGCGCGTTTTGCAACTGTTTAGCATTCTACCTACATCAGTAACAGATTTTGCCTACGATATTATTGCCAAGAATAGATATAAATGGTTTGGTAAGAAAGAATCATGCATGCTGCCTAGTCCTGATGTGCGCAGTCGTTTCTTGTAACAATTAAACAATTGAATAATACACCTGTTTTTGCCTAATATTTCTATATACATTTGTTATTAAAACGACTTATAGAATAGCTTTATTTAATAAATTATCCATAGTAAAGTGCATTTTATAAATAGTCATTCTATCTTGAATTATCAAATTATTTAGATATGGAAAAAAACACTTTCGATGTTATTATTATGGGTGCCGGACTATCTGGTATTGGCACTGCCTATCACTTGCAAGAAAACTGCAAAGGTAAATCATATATAATTTTAGAAAACAGACCATCATTGGGTGGTACATGGGATTTATTTAGGTATCCAGGCATTCGTTCTGATTCAGATATGTTCACCTTAGGCTATAGCTTTAAACCTTGGAAATATAACGAAGCTATTGCTGATGGTAGTTTAATCTTGAATTATATCAAAGAAACTGCAAGTGAAAATGGTATAGACAAGCACATTCGTTTTAACACAAAAATTAATAGTGCAGACTGGGACAGTACGACAAATAGATGGACTATCACTTGCACAGATAATAAAACAAATAAAACAAAGACGTTTACTGCAAAATATGTCATTTCTTGTATGGGTTATTATAATTACGAGAAAGGACATCGCCCAAAATTTGAAGGGGAAAAGAAATTTAAAGGTGATATCATTCATCCACAATTTTGGCCGGAGAATTATGACTATTCAGGTAAAGACGTTGTCATCATTGGCAGTGGTGCAACTGCTGTAACGCTCGTGCCGGCAATGGCCGATAAAGCTAAGAGTGTAACCATGTTACAACGCTCTCCGACATATATTGCTTCCATTCCAAACAGAAGCTTAATTCCTCAGCAATTACTAAAGAATTTGCCTACAAAAGTACAGTATGGTTTAAACAGAGCTGCACAAATAGGCTTACAAGTTACTAGCTATAATCTTTGCCAAAGTCAGCCTGAATTAATGAAAATGTACTTCAGAGACCATGTAAAACGCCAGCTACCAAAAGGCTATGACATTGAAAAACATTTTACACCAAAATACAATCCTTGGGACGAAAGATTGTGTGCAGTGCCCAATGGAGATTTATTTAAAGCAATACGATCTGGTAAAGCAAATGTGGTCACAGATCATATAGAGAAATTTGTCGAAGATGGCATCATGTTGGAATCTGGTAAAAAATTAAAAGCAGATATAATTGTAACAGCAACTGGCTTAGAATTACAAATGTTAGGTGGTATTAAAGCCTCTATTGATGGTAAAGAATTTAAAGCATCTGATGGCATTGTTTATAAAGGTTTAATGATAAAAGATATTCCTAATTTTGCTTTTGTATTAGGCTATACGAATTCATCATGGACTTTAAAATCTGATATGGTAGGCGAGTACTTCTGCCGATTGATAAACGAAACAGAACGCAAAGGAAAAAATGCTTTCGTGGTAAAGTCAAATAAGCCAATTGAAAGAGAACCAGCTTTAAACTTTGGTGCTGGCTATGTACAACGTGCTATTCAAGCAGGCGTACTTCCAAGTCAAGGCGTAGAATATCCTTGGAAGCTAAAACAAAATTATTTATTAGATGCTGCTAATTTTAAATTTCGCAGTATTCACGATAAATACTTGAAATTTACTTAAGCGTATTTTTTATCCAATATCAAATGTCAATCTTTATGATTGGCATTTTTTTATTTAATGCAATTAATAAGCATTAAATTAATGTGGATTACGCTAATCATACTTACTGCTTATATTTTTTTGCAAAAAAAAAGTATTCGCTTATCTTTGCATTCTAATTAATTCACATAATAAGATTATTATATTTTTATGGGTCGCGCGTTTGAATATCGAAAAGCAGCTAAGTTTGCTCGCTGGGACAGAATGGCTAAGGCATTTACAAGAGCTGGAAGAGAAATTGCTATGGCAATAAAATCTGGAGGGCCAAGTCCAGATACAAATGCCAATTTACGTAGAGCTATACAAAATGCCAAAGCAGCTCAAATGCCTAAAGACAGGATAGAAGCAGCTATAAAACGCGCCTCATCTACGGATACAAAAGGCTTTAGCGAAGTGGTTTATGAGGCAATGGGACCGCATGCTACAGCTATTGTAATTGAAACTGCCACAGATAACCCAACTAGAACTGTCGCAAATTTACGTGCTATTTTAAATAAAAATGGTGGTTCAATGGGCACACAAGGAATGCATGATTTTATCTTTGAACGTAAAGGTGTTTTTAAAATTTCTGCAGCTAATGTCGATGCAGAAGAATTAGAATTTGAACTGATTGATGCTGGATTGGATAGCATGGAAAAAACAGAAGATAATCACCTTATTTTATATACAAAATTTGCTGATTTCGGCTCTCTGCAAAAAGCCTTAGAAGACAAAAATATTGAAGTAGTGAGCGCTGAACTTCAACGTATTCCAACCATTAATAAAGAACTCAACGAAGAACAAACAGATGAAGTGCTAGAGCTAATTGATAAATTGGAGCAAGACGATGACGTGCAAACTGTCTTTCATAATCTAGCGTAGTTTATACTTTCCGTTATATTTTCTTGACAGCACGAATTTTATTTCAGTTTTATTTGCCAATCTTTAATATGTTTTACTCTAGTATATTTTAAGATGACGATTTTTTTCGTTAATTTATATTAATATTTTTCTAGTTTTCAATATGCTGTAGGAAATTTCGTTTTCCTTTCAAGCAAACCAATCCATATTATGAAAACCAACTTCACAAAAACAGCTATTTATAGCTTCTTTGTTTTTGCATTATTCACACAATGCAAACAAAAATCAGATAATGCTGCCTATTCAAGAAATGATGCAGTAGCCATGCAGAAAGAGGAAATAGCAATAGACGCAAGCGCTGCACCAACCAATACAAGCGCAACAATACCAAGCCAAAGCGCTGATTCTTCCATTCAACGCATGCTTACTAAAGAAGCGACCTTGCGCTGGGAAACCTCCAATATCGATAAAACTCATGCTACAATTATTGAGCATTCAAAAAAAATGAATGCTTATATCGCTAATGACAATCAAACGCGTACGGAATATGAAATTACCAATGAAATGTTGTTGCGAATTCCATCAGATAAGCTTGATGATTTTTTGACAAGCATAGAAAATGAGGTGACAAAATTTGATGAAAAAAGAATAGATGTTGTTGATGTAACAGAAGAATATATTGATGTTGCTGCACGTATGAAAACAAAGAAAGAACTAGAACAGCATTATTATGACTTATTAAAACAAACCAAAAATGTTGCTGAAGTATTACAAGTCGAACAGCAATTGAATAATGTGCGCGCTGAAATTGAAAGTGCAGAAGGCAGATTGAAATATCTAAAAGATAAAGTAAATATGAGCACCTTACATCTTACTTTTTATGAAACGACATCAGCGCCAGTTGGTTTCTTTGGCGAAATAGGAAAAAGTTTCGTCTCAGGTTGGAAAGGCTTCTTGTATTTTATATTAGGCATTATTCGTGCATGGCCAATTTTATTGATTATTACACTCGTCTCAATGTATTTAATTCGCAAAAGAAGAAAGCTAAAATGATAAATATGCTGTATTTTTTGACTGTATAAATGATGCAAATCAATAATTTCTTATTAAAGAAATGCTTAATTTTGTATTTCAAAATATTGTCAAATGAATAAGGAATATAAACAATATCCAGACGATGCAATGGTTTGGGTTTATCAATCCAATAGATTTTTAAAAGAAGAAGAAAAACAGCATATTGAGAATAAAGTCAAATCTTTTATTGCACAATGGGAATCGCACGGCAGCTCGGTGAAAGGAACCTACACATTATTACACGACGCCTTTGTAGTTATCTTTGCTGATGGCGAAGGTCAAATGCTTTGCGGCAGAGCACAATCAGCATCTGTGGCCTTGATGAAAGAATTAGAAAACGAATTACAAATTCCATTTGTTGACAGAATGAATCTAAGTTATAAAGTAGGTGAGCAGATACATTTCATCAACTTCAACGATTTGAAAAACCTTTATAACAATGGTGTTATTTATGATGATTCTTTGGTGTTTGATAATACCATTATCACTAAGAAAGATTTTGATAATAAATGGCTTTGTGCGTTTGAAAATAGTTGGCACAAAAGATATGTGTAAGCGCACTAAGTGAAAAATACAATTGCCGACTCATTTTAAAATCAGTAATTTGAAATGTGTTTTTGCCAAAATCAGCAGGTTTATTTTTGATTTGTACTCAAATCTGCATTAAATTAAATGTAATCTTTCCTAGGTTAATTGTCTGCTAAGAAAATAATCTTATTTTCGTTTAAATAAATGAAAGTATGAAAGCAGAAATAAAAAGCATCTACGATGCACATGTGGCATTTGAATTATCACAATTTGACAAAAAACAACTTAAGGCAAATATTAAAGAAGAAATTGCTGCTGCATGGAAATGGTTAGATACTGTAAAACTTGATGATGTAGCCTCTGTTGATGCTGTAATTTCATTTGAAGAACGCAATATTAAAGAGCGCAAACTCACTAAACATCAAAAAGAATATATCGTTGAACTGTCTGAGTCTATTCATGAATTAGCATTAAAAAGTAAACATACCGTAGCCGATTTTATAAATGAAGATTCATTTAATGACATCGCCGAAAAAATTATTTCACAAAAAGAAATGCGCGAGCGCATTATCAAAGACATAGTGAACAATCCTTTTTATGGTGAAATGATTGCAGACACTTTATATGACGGCATTAAATCGTTCGCAGCACAAAGTGGCCCAAGTAATGAAACAGTGGGCGGCTCTTTGTTCAATATAGGCAAAGGCATTTTAGGTGCGGCTTTATCTGGCGTATCTGATACAATAGATAAAAATATCAAAAAATTTATTGCAGATAATTTGCAAAAATCGATTGCTAAAAGTGAGAAAACGCTAAAAGAAAAATTAAGCGATGCACAATTGCACAAAATGGCAAAAAATCTCTGGGAAAAACTCGAAGAAACAAAGGTAAAAGACTTGGCAAAAGGCGTGAAGTTGACAGATAAAGACAGAGCAGCAATTGTTACTTCTGCGGAAAAGGCTATTCATATTGCAATTAACAGCGAGCCAATATCAGAATTAAATGAACATGTATTGACGCACTTCTTCGAACATTCAGGTAAGAAATCTATCGCACAAATCTTAGAAGATAATGGCATTACAGAAAAAATTGTCATCAAAGAAGCTGATGAATTTCTAATACCATATATCGAAGTAGCGCTGAAAGACGGTTTCTTAAAATCCAGAATCGAAGCTCGTTTACATAAGTTTTATTCTACGTTGTAAGTTTGTTTGTGGATAAAAATCATGTGATATAGATTTTATAGCTACTATTTTTATGGAAATTTCAAAATCAAATGATTACAATTTTCCACGGTACTGCACGTCCAAATAGTAATTCACGTAAAATTGCCGATTTTTACAGCGAATTATTAGGTAGCAAAAACATAGCACATCAATTTTTTACATTAGAAAATGTAGAAGCAGATACGTTTAATAAAACATTTCACAATGAAAAATCTGCACAGCAATTAATGATTGAAGAGCAAATACTTGCACCTACATCAAAATATATTTTTATTGTGCCAGAATATAACGGAAGTTTTCCTGGTATGTTTAAAGGTTTTATAGACTCGTGCAATGTGAAAAATTGCTTCCACAATAAAAAAGCAAGCTTGACAGGTGTTGCAGAAGGTAGAGCCGGCAACTTGCGTGGCATCGAGCACCTTACAAATATTTTCAATCACATGAAGATGAATGTACTGCATTTTAAAATTCCAATCTCACAAGTACACTTGATGTTAGACGAAAATGGCAAACTTAGCAATCCAGAAATAGTACGACTCATCGATATGCAAATAGATTTATTGTTAGATTTCTAAATAGATGAACAACTACGTTAAGTATATAATTATTGTTGCGTTTGCCAATATTTTATTGACTCGTTGCGATTCAGCTGCGACCTCAAAAAATGATGTATTTCACATGAATATTTCTGCTGGATTAACATCATTAGATCCAGCCTTTTCTAAAGATCAAGCTACCATGTGGTGCGACAATCAATTATATAATGGTTTAGTGCAAATTGATGAGCAACTAAATGTACAGCCTTGTATTGCTAAATATTGGAAAATTAGTGCTGATGGTCTTTTATATGAGTTTACACTACGCAATGATGTGTATTTTCATGACCATGAAAAATTTGAAAATGGCAAAGGAAGAAAAGTCACTGCACATGATTTTGTGTATTCTTTTAATCGTCTAATTGATTCAACAGTAGCATCGACTGGTGGATGGCTATTTAATGATAAAATAGACAAATCAAATCCGTTCACAGCAATAAATGATACGACGTTTCAGATACATTTAAAAACACCATTTTTTCCAATGTTAGGCATGCTAACTTTACAATACTGCTCTGTAGTACCTAAAGAAGTAGCTGATTTTTATGGAAAAGATTTTCGCAAGCATCCAGTCGGAACAGGACCATTTAAGTTTGTACGCTGGGAAGAAAACAATGTGCTCATTTTAACTAAAAATCAAAACTATTTTGAAAAGGATAGTACAGGCCAGCAATTGCCGTATTTACAAGGTGTTCGCATAAGTTTTATCTCCGATAAAGGCATTGAATTTTTACAATTTTCTCAAAAGAAATTAGAGTTTATAACAGGCTTAGATATTGCCTACAAAGATAAACTATTAACACGTGAAGGCGAATTGCAAGCAGCGTGGAAAGATAAAATTAAGTTCGAGAAAATGCCCTATTTGAATACAGAATATTTAGGAATTTCAATGGCGAAACAACCTTGTAAGGCATTAAAAAATAAGAAAGTAAGACAGGCCATCAATTATGCAATCGACAGAAAAAAAATGATAACTTATCTGCGAAATGGCATCGGCACTCCTGCAGAAAATGGCATGATTCCCAAAGGCATTCCTTGTTATAATGCAAACATAGTGAAAGGCTATACATACAATATAGATAAAGCAAAACAATTACTGGCAGAAGCTGGTTATCCGAATGGAAAAGGCATCGGCGAAATTAAAATATATTCCAATCCAACGTATAGTGATTTGATAACGTATATTGCCAATGAGCTCGCAAATATTGGTATTTCATGTAAGATTGAAAATACACCTGCCACTTTTCTCCGAGAAGCGATGCGTAAAAATGAAGTGGAATTTTTTAGAGCATCTTGGATTGGCGATTATCCTGATGGTGAAAATTATCTGACTTTATTTTATGGTAAAAATGGTGCTCCACCTAATTATACTTTCTTTAAAAATGAAAAATTTGATAAGTTATATGAAGCAGCCATGCGAGAAACTAATCAAAGTACATCGTGCCAATTATATCATGAAATGGAACAGCTTATCATTGAAGAAGCACCTGTAGTTCCTTTGTTTTATGATGAAGTCACACGTTTTGTACACAATCATGTTGTTGGATTAAAACCCAATGCGATGAACTTGGTTGTTTTAAAAGAAGTAAAATTGAAAGATAAATAGCAATTTTTTTGAGTATAATTTTTTTGTATAATTTTCCAAAAATGCATTCCTATGATTTCGAATATCATTAAAAATAAATCGACAAAGCTGTTCATTTTATTGGCTGGTTTTTTTATTACAAATGCTTTTATTGCGGAAGTAATTGGCGTTAAAATATTTTCATTAGAAGATACAATTGGAATAAATCCATTCGCCATTCCACTTTTTGGAAATACATTTTCATTTAATCTAACTGCTGGTGTTTTATTATGGCCAGTCGTGTTTATTATGACAGATATTATAAATGAATATTACGGCGAGCGTGGCGTTAAATTTTTATCTTATTTGACGGTTTGTTTATTAGCGTATGCTTTTTTCATGTATTACTTTGCTATACATTTAGTTCCGGCAAGTTGGTGGAATGGCTCAAAAGTAGAACAAGGTGTTCCAAATATGCAAGCCGCGTATGCACAAATATTTGGACAAGGTATCGCTATTATTATTGGTTCATTAGTGGCATTTTTAATAGGACAAATTGTCGATGTTGTTATCTTTCATAAAATAAAACAATGGAGCGGTGAGAAATACATTTGGCTGAGAGCAACAGGTTCTACTATAGTTTCGCAGTTTATCGATAGTTTTGTTGTGTTAATGATTGCGTTTTATTGGTATCCAAAATATATCAGCGAAGCCAATGGAAAAGCATGGCCATTTGCCTTAGTGATGTCGATTTGTATAGGCAATTATATTTATAAATTTATTATCGCTGTTGTACTCACTCCAGTAATTTATATAGTGCATTATTTTATCGAAATCTATTTGGGAAAAGAAACTGCGACAGCCATGAAAAATGCTGCTTTGAAAGCCAAATAGTATGATTTTTATCAGTCAACAATAATTTAAACATTACTTGTTCTTGGATATCTCAAATATGTTGTAATATTGCAAAGTAATTTGGTTTTCGGTGTCATATCCGGAATTAAAAGGGAAACAAGTGTAAGTCTTGTACAATCCCAGTTGCTGTAAGCACACCTTATTAAATAAGGTATCGAACTACAACCACTATTTCTTCGAAATGGGAAGGCTCGATAAAGTGTAAGTCAGAAGACCTGCCAATTTTCATTAACTATTAAATGTTCTGAGGAAACATTTCAGTATGCAAAAGAAAATTGGATATATCATTGGTGTTTTATTTGTACTGCTTACAAAGTGCCATTATGCTGCTGATGTTTTAGATTCGGTGCAACACATCGACACAGTCAGAATCCATGGTAATAAACCATCTGCTAATGTGTTTAATTCCTATTCGATAATAGAAAAAGAAAATTCCATTGCTTCGCTAAATACGATAAATGGAATTGCAGATGTTTTACAAAGATTTACTTCGGCTCAAGTAAATTCTTATGGTGCTGGTAATATTGCAAGTATTTCTATACGTGGTACAAATGATGACCAATCTAATGTTTATTGGAACGGTATAAAACTAAATTCATTAACGCTTGGAACTACTGATTTATCTATCATTCCAATAGAATCGGCAGATGCATTGCTGATAGATAATAATTCATCTGCAATTGGTGGAAATGTGCAATTGCAAACTCGACCGAATTGGTCAAATATTGTAAGCATAAAAGCGAAGAGTGACTTAAGTAGTTTTGATAACTACAAAAATGCTATCTCATTGAAAGTAGGCAATAGCCGTATTCAATTTCATTCAGATGCTTATTACCATACAGCAAAAAACAATTTCACTTTTAAAGATATCTACAAATTTGGAAATCCAATTGATACAGCGAATCACAATCAATTAAAATCTATTGCAGCAATTAATCAACTTTTTTTTCAATTTCGTAAACAAATTTTTATCAGCATTGGAAGCTTGTATAACAAAAAGGACAAATATTTGCCAGCAATAATGGGCACGAATGAATTGAGTAGCAAATTTCAAAAAGACAAAACATTAAGGCATTTTATTACAATAGACAAGAGTATTAAAAATGGCGATTTTAATTTTTCATTTTCACATGCTTTTGATGAATTACTTTATACAGATAAGCGACTGCCAACAGATACTTTTTTATTTATTAATTCCAATTATAAATCTCATAGAATTGCTTCAACCTTTAAAAGCAATAGCTATTTTAAATACAAGCTGTCTTTACAGACAGGATATACATATTGTATTCAATTTGCACAAGTAAAAGAATATGGAAAGAAACACGTTTTAGAGCATATTGGAGATGTATATGCTAAACTGAAATGGGAAAATAATAATTTTAATTCGAGCTTATCTATAACACAGCCATTTTCTTCCTTCAAATATATTCGACCTCAATTTACTTGGAGTGCTGCTTATAAAACCAATAATACTAACAAACAATATACCATTCAATTATTGTATAGTGATACCTATCGTTTTCCTGATATGAACGATAGGTATTGGAGTCCTGGAGGAAATCCAAAATTAAAGCCAGAGCATGGTTGGAAAATGAGTGTAGATAATAGCTTTCGCTTATTAAAAAATAAAAATCAGTTCAGCGTAAACACATCAGTTTATGTGTCAATAATTAATAACAACATTTTATGGACGCCAATCACAAATGCGATTTGGACGCCTAAAAATCTGAAGAAAACAAGAATGTATGGTGTTGAGACTGCTGTAGATTATAGCTATCGCGATGCTGATAAATTTTTGTTGCAAATACAAGCTATGTATATGTTTAATAAATCACAGATTTTACAAGACTATTTACAGCAACAATTGGAAGGTAAATATTTGCGATACAAACCACAACACAGCGTTAAACTGAATATGTATGTCGAACAAAAGTTTGTTGGCTTTGGTGTTAATTATACTTATACATCATTGCGTTATACAGACGAAGATAACTTGTCATATTACATGCTCAAACCATTTCATTTATTAGATGCATTTATCACATTTAAAGGAACAATTCAAGATAAACATACATTGCAATTTCTTTTTAGAATAAATAACATCACCAATACGGCTTATGAATCTATACGCTCTTATGCACAACCTTTGAGGAATTATACAATCTCATTTATTTATAAATTTTCTAAACATCAAACAACATTAAAATGAAATTCAAAATTTTTGTAACAGCTATTACGCTTAGCTTTTTTATGTCTTGCCAAAAAGACAATGACCAAACCACAGATAATTACTTAGAGAAAGGCTCTGCCATGATTATTAATGAAGGCGGTTTTACCAAAAACAATGGCAGTATTTCATTTATCTCTCGAGATAATAAGGTAATCAACAATATTTTCGAACAAGCGAATGATGGTCGTACCGTAGGAGACGTTTTGCAGTCGTTTACTCGCATTGGAAATCTTGGGATTTTGTGTGTGAACAATTCGCAAAAAGTTGTTTTTGTAGATGTGCCATCTTTTAAGCAAATCGCTGAAATTACAACAGGCACAGATTATCCTAGATTTGCTATTGCTATAAATGATGAAAAAGCATACATTTCAAATGGAAGTTTTTCTGGCCAAGTATTGGTCGTTAATTTAAAGAACTTTACTGTGACTAAAACTATCAATGTTGGCGGTGGTCCAGAAGAAATGCTATCATCAAACGGAAAAGTGTTTGTAGCGAATAGCGGCGGATTTGGTACCGATAATACGATTAGCGTAATCAACACAGCAACAGATAAAGAAATTTCACGTATTACTGTCGGCGACAATCCTACTGAAATGGAGCGCGATGCACAAGGTTATTTATGGGTGCTTTGCAAAGGAAATGTAACGTATTCGCCTCCAACATACATGCCTGTAAGACATTCAGCTGCAAAATTAGTGCGTATAAATCCTGCATTAGATGGTATCGATAAAGAAATAGAAATTGTTGCATCAAATAATAATTTCAGCACAGCTGACAATTTAGCAATCAGTGGTGATGGTTCTAAAATTTTCGTTTGTGTAGATGATAAAGTGTATCAATTACCATATAGCGCAACAACTTTGCCTGCAACACCTATTATCACTCATTTATTTTATGGTTTAGACGTTCATCCTTATACTGGTGAAATTTGGGGCCTTGATGCTGGTAATTATAATGAATCTGGAAAAATTATTCGATATAATTCGAATGCAGTTGCCGTTGATACTTTTAGAGTTGGTATTATTCCAAATGCTGTTTATTTCAATTTGTAAAATTGTCCTCTTTGAAGAAAATATGTCTGCATTGTCACTCAACATTTGAGTGCAATGCAGCGTATATTTCAAAATGTTTTTGCAATAAAATGCTCATACCTCAGCCTGTACAAGAGATTTTAACTTCAAAATATTCAAATTGCTTATGCGAATCCTGCATTTTAGATTTTATAAATCAATATAATGTGGATAAGCAATTGTAGTCAGCTTTCTTTTTTATACATTTCTTCTCGCATTAAATAATAATTACATACTTTTGTTTAAACTTAGTATGTGAAGAACAGATATATACTACTTACTTTATTTCTGATTTTTTCATTGTACCTTTTGTGGTGCAACATAAGTATTATCTATACACGAAAAGGCAAAGTCAATATTCCTTTAGTAGAAAAAGTTCAATTTCCAAGCGATTCTTTTGACGTAGTCAATGCTACTGTTTTTTGGCAAGGCTTTTATCACGATTGGTCTTATAATCATCGTGTCAATAGAATAGGCGACTGGATAGACAATGTGTCAAACAAAGATGGAAGCATGCGTGCGGTATTCACTCACACTGCAGCGTCTGGCAGTGGCGCTGATGTGCTGAATTATCTCACTTTTTTTACTTATCTAAAAACAGAGAAAGCCCAATTTTTTTCTGCTGCAACGACTGCAACAATTCGTGGAAGAGAAGCAACTACAACAACAAAAGTAATCGCAGTTAAAGGGAAATGGCCATCAAGCTTAGCGCACTATAAAATGGGCACAGTGGTTTTAAATGGTTTTGATTTATATAGTAGCAATAGCAACAATGGCAAGGTAATGGGTTCTGGCAATGCAGATAAATTATCGAAATTATTTATGGAAGTCAATAATTTTAAAATTCAAGATAGCACATTCGAATTTGATTTAAACGTCATGTTAGGTGCCGACTGCGATTCGCCAGAATGTTTGAATTTTACACCTGGCGACAATGAGTGGTTTGATTATCAGTTGAAAGTTGCTTATCAAATTATAGCTTATCAAGATGATGTGCATGTAAGCAATGCTAAATTACAACAAGATTATACTTGGCGTAAGCCTTTCAAAACAAGGCCTGACATAGATCCAAATGAGATTTTCAGAAAAGATAAAGTGTTGGAAAATCAAGTTTTAAAAGGGCAAAAAGATTATCATGTCGGCATACCATTAATTTCTAAAATAGATATCAATCTACCAAAAGGTAAAGGAGGTGTTATTCGTAAACGCATGGAAACACCACATCTGTTAGCATTAGATATTGCCATCAATGATTATGAATATAATCCTGCTACAGGTAATTGTGTTTATACGGCTGATTTGTTTTTCAAAAATTGGAAACCAAACATGCATATATTATCGTTTGGAAATGATGGTAGAGCCATCATCAATCTTGGCATTAAATTCTTACAAATTCGCGACCCAAATGCTGTTGTTGAAAGCCAATTCGTTAAAGGCGATATCAAATGGCAGACAACACAATTAGATCAGCGATTAGCCAATGATCCACATTCACAAAAGTCTTTTGTACTGCAAAAATAATCCAAAATGTTGCCGATTCAGAAATCTTGTAGTTTTTGTGGAAATGAAGTTGTTTATAAATTTGCTGAAGGCAGAAATCGCGTAGTATGTGAACATTGCAATACCATACATTATACCAATCCAAAAATTGTTGTCGGTGCATTGTCAGTTTGGGAAGATAAAGTATTGCTTTGCCGAAGAGCCATAGAACCTCGCAAAGGATTTTGGAATTTGCCAGCAGGCTATTTAGAAGATTTTGAAAAAGCTGAAGATGGTGCTATCCGCGAAACTTGGGAAGAAGCAGGCACAGATATTGAAATTCAACAGGTCTTGGCTGTTTATAATATTCCGCAAGCCAATCAAGTGTATATACATTTCTATGCAACACTAAAAGATGGAATTGTTCGCAATGGGGAAGAAAGCATTGAATCTGCATTGTTTAGTGAAGCTGAAATTCCTTGGAATGAAATGGCGTTTACTTCGTCAGCTTTCGCATTGCGCCATTATTTTGAAGCTAGAAAAAATGGAAAGATCCAAACTTATTTAGGTACATATCCTGAGAAATAATTGCTATTTTCTTTGCTGAATTTATCGATTCTGTATATCTTTGTTTTATGAAAACGAATAACAATAATAACTTTTGGTTGATAGTAGGCATAA
>JADKZZ010000053.1 GCA_020848475.1 Chitinophagales bacterium
AAGTGCCTGCCAATGATTTTACTGACAAAGAAAAAATAGCATTAATTCAAGCAGCACATCACTGTCCTGTTGCTAAGAGTTTGCATCCTGACATTCTACAGCAAATAGAAATTGAATTTATTGCTTAGTTATTGCGGCTTGCACATCATCCATCACAATACCGTTATGGCTCGCAGCATAAATTGCTTTTCCATTTTGAAAAACAATTAACTGTGGCGATTCATGTTGCACCTTAGATGTATCTGCAATCAAGTTGGAAATTGGTCTATAGTTTAACAAATCCAAATAATAAATTGGAAAATCAAAACGCCAATCACGCTCCAGCCTATTTTTTGCCATATTGCTGATAGAGCAACGTGTGCTATGTTTAAACACGCCAAACAATGGCTGTTCTTTTAATGCTTCCGCAAATTGTGCTTCAGCAGTCAATGCCAACCAATTCATAAGGCTTAAACGTTCTTTTTGTTAATTTGTTCTTGCTTTGCTTTTGACCATGCAGGGCAGCCTGTACCTCTGTGAGAAGCAGTGCACGATGATAAGCTTAAAATAAAACCAGCGAATGCTACCGCTAAAAGTGATTTAGTTAATTTGTTCATGTCTTTGTTGTTTACGTTGTAATAGAGTTGAATGCAAAAATAATGTATTTATTATACTTGTGCACAGCTACTTCACTTTTATTAACATTTTAAAAATCATTTGTGAATATATCTTTTGTCGTATAATTGTGAAAAGGGAAAAAAATTGGAAAACACTTGCGAAGTTTTCGTCTGTTTTTGTATTTGACACTTGTTTATAAAATTTATGTTCTAGCCATTTTCGGAATTCTATTTTTACAGTATGCAACATTATCACTTTATCGCTATTGGCGGAGCGGTCATGCACCAACTCGCTTCTCATCTAAAAAATCAAGGAAATCGCATAACAGGTTCAGACGATGCCATTTATGAACCAGCAAAATCTAATTTAGAAGCTTTAGGATTAATGCCTGCGCAAGTAGGCTGGTTTCCTGAAAAAATAGACAGTACTATTGATGCAATTATTTTAGGAATGCACGCAAAAGCCGATAATCCTGAATTACTGAAAGCACAATCATTGGGTTTGAAGATTTATTCTTTTCCAGAATTCGTATTTGAACAATGCAAAAACAAAACACGTATTGCTGTTGCAGGTAGTCATGGAAAAACATCTATAACATCTATGATAATGCACATGTTGCGTGAAAATTATAAAGATTTTGATTATTTAGTTGGAGCTAAACTTGAAGGCTTCAATTTTATGGTAAAAACATCTGAAACTGCGCCACTTATGGTTATTGAAGCAGATGAGTATTTAACTTCGCCCTTAGATTTAAGAAGTAAATTTCTTCATTATCATCCACATATTGCCATAATATCTGGAATTGCTTGGGATCATATTAATGTATTTCCGACTTTTGATGAATATTTAGAAACATTTAGGAAGTTTATCAAAAGCATAATACCTGGAGGATATCTTATTTATAATGAAGAAGATGAGGAATTAGTAAAAATGATTACTTCACTTCAACTATCTATTCATCTAATACCTTATAAAGCATTCCAATTTGATACCATAAATGATGAAAGTGTTTTATTACATCAAACCGCACAATATGTGATTAATGTTTTTGGCTCACACAATTTCGCAAACCTTAAAGCAGCATTTGAAGTTGGTAAAATTATTGGCCTAAACGACAATGCCATATTGAGTAGTTTTCAAACATTTAAAGGTGCCGCAAAAAGGCTGGAAATGATAGCCAACGACAGCGAAAAACGAATAACAATATTTCGCGATTTTGCACATGCGCCAAGTAAGGTGAAGGCAACGGTGAGCGCAGTAAGAGAGCGATATGCTGAGCGGAAAATTATTGCTGTATTTGAATTACATACATATAGCTCCTTACAGGAAAACTTTATTGAACAATATGCACACTCACTTGATGCTGCCGATGTGCGCATTTTATTTTTAGATGAAGAAGCATTAAAAATAAAAAACAAACAAGATTTAGACACATACTGGTTAAAGCAACAATTTGCCGACGACAGTATAGTAGTGTATAAAAAGATGGAAACGCTCAAAGAGAAAATCGAAAGCGAGAAAACCGAGAATTGTGTAATATTATTGATGAGCTCAGGAAATTTAGGTGGTTTACAAGTATAGTTGAATGCCTATCAAACACGTTTTTATATTTTATGTCCAATTATTAAATCTATAAAAAGCGTTAACACTTTAACTATTTAACTAAGTTTCTATGTATTTTTGTTGCAACAGATGAGCGATTGTATTGTAATTATACCAACTTATAACGAAAAGGAAAACATAGCAAAAATTGTTCCTTATACTCTTGGCTTATCTGAGCGCATAGATATATTAATCATCGAAGATGGCTCGCCCGATGGCACAGCATCCGTTGTGCGACAATTAATGCAAACATTTCCCAATAGGATACACATGATAGAACGCAGTGGAAAGCTTGGTTTAGGCACGGCTTACATCACTGTATTTAAATGGTCATTAACAAAAGGATATTCCTATATTTTTGAAATGGACGCAGATTTTTCACATCCACCAGAGAAGTTGCTAGAACTACTCGATGCTTGTGAAAACCGTGGTGCCTACTTGTCTGTCGGTTCGCGATATATAAAAGGTGGCAAGGTTGTTAATTGGCCATTTGATCGTTTGTTTTTATCGTGGTTTGCATCTAAGTATGTACGTTTAGTAACAGGCATGCGCATCAAAGACACTACTGCTGGTTTTGTATGTTATAGAAAATCAACATTACAAAATATCGATTTTGACAAAATAAAATTCGTAGGCTATGCCTTTCAAATCGAAATGAAATTTGCCGTTTGGTTATCTGATTTGAAAGTAATTGAAGTACCAATTGAGTTTAAAGACCGAGAAGTTGGCACATCAAAAATGAATGGTGGCATTATCAAGGAAGCTGTCATCGGCGTGCTTCAGATGAAATGGCAAGCATTTAAAAACAAGTACTTGTATGTGAAACGCTAATTCTGGAAATGTTTCAAAAATGGAACAGTTTTAGAATAAAATCAGTATTATTTG
>JADKZZ010000054.1 GCA_020848475.1 Chitinophagales bacterium
ATCCATTGCCAAATTTTACTTATATATTTTCTACAGGAAATTTTATAGATTCTCTGTCGCTCAAAGGAAATATAAATACAAAGCTAGATAAGTTTCCAGATAATACCTTTTTGCTATTGTATAAAGAAATGGAGGATTCTGTTTTTACTAAAAAGCGACCTTTCTACATCACTAAAATTAAATCAGATGGTTATTTTTCGCTAGAAAATATCAAAGAAGGACAGTATAAAATTTTTGCTTTAAGTGATAAAAACAACAACTATTATTACGATTTGCCAACAGAAGAAATTGCATTTTCTGATAGTATGACCACGATAAATGCAAATGTTGATAGTCTCTCTTTGGAATTATTTTTAGCAGAAGAAGATAAATTGAGAATTATCGAATTCGACAGAACGCTCAAAAATGGTATTTGTACCGTATTGTTCAACAAAGAATTGTCGCCAAATAAAGACGATATTACGGCTACAGTTGTTGATGGTAGCAAGATAGATGCTATTGCATTTCAAGATAAAACAGCAAAAAAACTACAAATCTATTTTCCTAAATTAGAAAAAGACACGAATAATTTAATTGTAGTTCTTAAAAATAATGCCATACTCATTGATACTTTACGTGTACAATCTTATCAAATAAATGCGAAACAAACGATTAACTTCTTTACAGACTCGACAGTAGTGCCACTCATCGAAACACAAGCATTGCAATTGCATGCAGCTTATTATAGTTTATCAAATATAGATACGAGTAAAATACAAATTCGCGATTCATCAAATACAAGTATTCCATTTTCTATTACTCGTAAAGATGATTTACAAACATATATTATAAATGCATTTTGGAAACCAGGCATGCGATACAAATTGAGCTTGCAAGATTCCGTAATTGCTGATTTAGTTGGAAATTTCAATAAAACACAAGAATTTTCGTTTTCGCCTATGTCTGCTAAAAAAGCAGGTAATCTGTTGATTACGTATGAGTTACCACAAAATAATGTAAATTATATCGTTTTTCTGAAGAATAGTGCAGGCAAAGTACTTGATAAGCAAATTATACGCGATTCTCAGCGCGTTCAAATTAACTATGGTTTAACATTGGCAGGTACATATTTTATAGAAGTCATTGAAGATGCCAACGGCAATGGCATTTGGAATTCCGGAAGTTTTATCAATAAAACATTACCAGAAAAAATATATAAAGAAGCTAAACCAATTATTATAAAAGAGAACTGGGACGCAGAGGAAACGATAAAAGTTGATTTTTCACTATCAAAAAGTGTTAGCCTACAAAATACTACATCGTCACAAAATACACCAGCTTTTAATTCGCCTAATAAAACAAATAAAGGTGCTATGAATATTAAGCAATAGTTTTATTCATATACTAAGTTCCACGACCAACCATCAAGATTACTTATATCAGCGAATAAGCATGTCACACTGATTCACAAGAAAAATTACTTTATGCACAATATCACCATTTTTGGTGATGCGGTGTGTGAATTTTATACTTAATTTTACGATAACATAAAAACCCTCTTATGTTAAAAGACATAAAACCTAAAATTCATTCTTTATTGATTTGATAAATAAAAAAATAAATTTTAGCCAATTTTAAATTAAATATTTTAATATATTTATTAGGGTTATTGTGTTGTACTAGCAATTTGCAAAATGTATTTTGTATTTGCAAAGCGCTATAAAAATTAATAACATATTAAACCCTATACAATGAACACATTTCTACACAAATTATTTGTTGTCATATGCATGTTAAGTGCTATATTAAATAACAAAATAGCTAAAGCACAATGTGGTGGTACTTATTCTCCAGTTACACTTAATTGGGATTACCAATACTATAATAATTCTGATTTACCGAGCAGTCCAATCAATTTTATGATGGGCAAAAACACATTGTCGATGTCTTGGTCAGGTGCTACATTTAATGGAGTAAATAATAATCATACCAACCATACAAATAGTTATGGTAATGGTAATGATATACAATTTTCATTAAGAAATGGTTCTATTACCTTCACATTTTTGCAACCAGTAGAAAATTTAAGATTTACTATACATGATGTGGACAACCGTCATCGAGTAGATCCTAAAGGATATAATGCATCTAATGTGCAAGTGCCCGTAGTTATGACAAGGGTTTCTGGTACAGCAGGCTCTTTAGTTGGTAGTGGTGGTAATAATCCATATTATTATAATAGTGCAGCTTATGCATTGAATAGTACAGGTTCATCAGTAAATGTTTCTATTGCTGGCCCTCTTTCTCGCGTTACTTTAAATTTTACTAAATCGACTACGGGTTCAGATCCAGTTTATATATCAGATATCCAAGCCTGCACGAATAGTACATGGGCTACAGACTATCAAGCGATATCTGCGCCAGAAACAGGACAGCCTACACACATGCTTGTAGCTTATGATAGCATCATGTATGTTGTTAATAAATTAGACAATACAGCAATGCAATTATTTAATGATCCATCAATGACTAGGCTTAATACGGTTGCATACGATCCATATAATCAAATAATTTATTATTGTAATAGTGCACGTGTATCATCTAATAGATCGGTTTATAAATATGATGTAAAAACTGGTACAAAAAGTACATTTATTGCAGATGTGAACACTTTAGGCATTCAAACATTTGCTCAAGGTTTGGCAACTGCAGGTGCTGGCTTTTATGATGGTTTTTTATTTTTGGGAACAGATAGTGATTTATATGATTGGACACCAGCAGCTATTTATAGAATCGACATTGACAACAGTGGCACACCTATTAGAGCCAGCAGATATTGGGGCGTTAATAGTGCAATCCCAACTGGTGGTGGTGGAACAGATATTCTATACGACTGGGGAGATTTTGTAATAAATGACGGCGTTTTATATAATTTTAATGGTGGATCAGATGCAGCAGCAAATACGGAATTAGAACATTTTGATTTGAATGCGCAAAGTAAATTAGCAGGCTATTCATTTTCTCCAGACACCATGGCCCAAGCATCATTAGACTATGAAGGTAATATCTTTAGCATCAGAAATGGATTTTACTATCAACAATATAATATGGATGGAACATTTGGAGCTAGAAATTATTATTCAGGCATCCTTCCTACTAGAGTACTTTGCGATGGTGCGGAATCTTTTAAATATCCTTATGATTATGGTGATGCGCCATCTACTTATGGATATGCTTCACACGTTTTCAGAGTTTCACCAAATTTGAGAATCGGTTCTACTATTGATTATGAAATGAGTAGTTTTTATAGCTCAGATGCATCTGCAGACAATTCAGATGTCTCTGATGATGAAGATGGCGTTAATCCTTCTTATTTTACTTCCAATCCTTTAACAGCATCTCATACTAACTATACAGTGCCGATTACAATAAGCAATACATCTGGCGCAAATGCATATTTATACGGTTACTTGGACTTTAATTCAGACGGTAGCTTTACAAATATTGGAGAAAGATCTGGAATAATTACTATTCCAACAGGAACAATAAATGGCTCTTTTAATGTAACATGGACAGGTTTAACTGGAGGTTCAGCTGGCAGTTCTTTTATTCGTTTCAGATTATCCAATGACTCAACAGAACTTAGATATGGTAGCGGTTACGCTAGATCTGGTGAAGTAGAAGATTATCCGATAAATATAACACCTTCTTTTCTTCCTGTCGAATTAGTTTCATTCACAGGAGAAGCTTTGGAAAATAATACTACTTTGTTGAAGTGGTCAACAGCATCTGAATTTAATAATCAATACTTTGAAGTACAACGCCAAGACGCTAACACATGGGAAACGATTGGCGTAGAGAATGGAAAAGGCAATAGCCAACAATTACAAAACTATACACATATCGATGCGCAGCCAAAAGAAGGAATAAACTATTACAGACTTAAACAAGTTGATTTTGATGGTAAATTTGAATATTCACCAGTGATATCTGTTAAATTCAGCAATATATCTAATTCACCAAGCACTACACCTGCGGTTTCTATTTATCCTAATCCAACAAGTGGAGAAGTTTGGGTGAAAACAGATGAGAATATACCATCTGACAATCCACAAAACATCAGCGTATTTGATGTAAAAGGCCAACAAATATTATCCTCACTTCATAAAGAAAATACGCAATTAGTAGATTTAAAATATTTTGAAAATGGATTATATTATCTGAAAATTGGAAAACAGTCATACAAAATAATAAAACACTAATCAAAAGATTACTTAATTCCCAACTCAAATAAATATAGACTATGAACACTATGTACAAACCCATATACTTACTATTGATATTAATGCTTTTATCTATTTCTATTCTTTCTGCACATGAAGGTTGCAATCTTCCACTATCAGAAAAATCTAATAGAATAAAAGTGAAGATGCCAGCTACTGTTGAAGAAAGATTAGAAATAATTGACGCACTTGAAATAGACCATTATTATATCGACAATGGATATCTGATAACAGAAGTCAGTGAAACCAATGCCAACAAACTTAAGTCTTTGCCTTTTGAGTACGATATCGTTTGCAGTGATGTAGCAGCCGAACTTAAAAAAGAAAATGATGCCTACTATAAAGCCATTCGAGAAAACTCAAATGCGAGAGTAGCATTTGAAAATAGCAATGATACCTTAGGGAATATTATCAAAAAACCAGCAGCATTTCAAGTTTTATCTACTTTAGGCGGTTATTATAGTTATGCACAGATGGTAACTGCAATGGGCAATTTAATTAATACCTATCCTACTATAGTAGATACTTTCTCTATTGGAAAAACATATGAAGGTCGAGATATATGGTGTGTAAAAATATCAGATAATGTATTAACAGATGAAAACGAACCTGAACTAGGATATATGGGTTTGCAACATGCACGTGAAGCGATTGGCGGTGCCAGCATGATATTTTTTATGCAATATTTATGCGAAAATTATTCAACAGATAATAGAATCAAAGATTTAGTGGATAATAGAGAGTTTTTTATTATTCCATGTATGAACGCAGATGGATGGGAATATAATCGATCAACAAATTCAAGTGGTGGTGGTGGTTGGAGAAAAAATAGAAGACCATTCGGATCAGGTAATTATGGTGTAGATTTAAATAGAAATTGGAGCGTAAGATGGGCAGATTGTGCAGGTGCAATGGGCGCTTCAAGTTGTGGTTCAAATTCTAGCAGTTCTGAAACTTATTGGGGCACAGCAGCATTTTCTGAGCCAGAAACACAAGCAGTACGTGCTTTCACTAAAACAAGAAATTTTAGTATTTTCTTAGACCAACATGCATATGGACCATATTATAGTATTCCACCAGGAAGAGTGGCTGACGCACTATCACCTGCAGACTTAAAATTTTATAAAGAACTATGTGCCAATATGGGAAAATATAATGGCATGAAATACGGTAATAGTTATGAAGCATTAGCATATGAAGTAGCAGGCGGTGTAAAAGATTGGATGTTAAGCGGCGAAATTGGTGTGGGCACCAAAGGAAAAGTATATGGATTTACTGGCGAAGGTGGTGCAGGTGGAGGCACTGGAGGTTCTTATGGCAATTTCTGGCCACCAGCCAATAAAATAGTTATCCTTTGCAAAGGTATGACTTATCAGAATTTGCAAATGGCATATACTGCTGGCTCTTATGTAGATCATCAAGATTTAGGCAATATAAGTGTCACCACCAAAACAGGAAATTTACCTTTTAGATTAAGAAGATTAGGTTTACAAAACAGACCAGTAACAGTATCTATAATTCCATTACAAAACATGAGTGTAGGTGCTGCTGTTACTACTAGTTTGGCTAATTTTAATGATACTTACGATGGCAACATATCTTATACACTACCAGCGGCCATTACTACTGGTCATGTAATAAAATACGCTTGGAAAATCGAAACAGAAGCAATGGTATATTATGATACGATTGCAAAAATATTTAATGGCGTCTCTGAAATTGCAGATAATATGGAATCAGGATCGGTAAGCGCTAATTGGACAGTTACTGCCGGATCGGGTGCAAGTCCAACTTGGGCATATTCTTCCGCTTATTCATACGCAGGTTCTAGATCACTAGCAAATGCACCTGCTGCGCCAACAACAAAATATGGTACGTCGGCAGTAACGAGAACAGCTCAATTTAATACCAACATGAATCTATCTGGCTCAGGCAGTGCTTATCTAAGCTTTATGGTGAAGCATAGAGCTGAAAATTTTTGTGATAAATTGCAAGTACAGATATCTACAAATGGCTCAACTTGGACAGCATTAAGCGGTAAAACAACAGTGAAAGAACCTAATAATTGGGATGGCAGTACTATCAATGGAGAGCCCGCATTAACAGGTATTAGAGAAGAGTGGACCAGAGAAATATTTGACTTACAAAATTATGTTGGTTTAAATAATTTGCGTTTTCGCTTTGTTTTTACCACTACTAATACAGATGCAAATTATGTATTTAATACAGATGAAGGTTTTTTTATTGATAATTTTGAAGTAATGTCTGGTGGTAATTCCAATGTTATTTTGCCTTTAGAACTTATCTCTTTTACAGGTAAAAATATAGAAGAAGGCAATCTGCTCAACTGGACCACTGCTTCTGAATTAAACACCACTCACTTTGAAATAGAACGTACTGTTAATGGCGTTGATTTTGAAACGCTGGGCTCTGTTGCTGCAGCTGGAAATAGTAAATCTATTCAGCAATATAATTTTATAGACAAACAACCTTATTTAGGCGAAAATTTATACAGACTAAAAATGTATGACTTGGATGGCTCTTATTCTTATAGTAAAATGATAGCAATTGAAGTTCATGATGCAACAGCATTCACTTTTACACCAACAGGTATAGAAAAATTGTTTCCAAATCCAACTAATGCTAATCTCAATGTATTATTCAATGTTTCTGAAAATATTGCATCATTTAATTTACAAGCATATGACATCACAGGTGCAGTTTTATATCAACAACAATTACAATTAGAAAAAGGCAAACATACCATTCCTATAGATGTTTCAATATTATCTACAGGTCAATATATATTGTCGATTACCAACCCTATAAATAATGTTACCTACGAGCAGAAGTTTATAAAACAATAAAATATTTTATAGTATTGCCACAATTAAAATCAGTATCTTAGAAACCGATTTAATTGAATATTTTACTATGGAAACTATTAAACACGCTATTGATTTTGTACTACATCCTGATTTAGCTTATTTATTGCAAACCTATGGCGTATATATTTATGCTATTCTTTTTCTAATCATTTTCGTGGAAACCGGATTGGTGATTATGCCTTTCCTTCCTGGCGATTCCCTCTTATTCACCGCAGGAATGCTTACCGTTATAGAACCTGGATTAAATATATATGTATTAATTCCGCTGTTATTAGTTGCCGCTGTTACTGGCGATACGCTTAATTATTTTGTAGGAAAATATTTTAGTGATAGAGTGTTACAATGGCGGTTTAGAGGCAAGCCATTAGTACAAAAAAAATGGATAGATGACACACACGAATTTTTTGAAAAACATGGAAACAAAACCATCGTACTCGCGCGTTTTGTGCCTATCGTTCGCACCATTGCGCCTTTTGTTTCAGGCATCGGAAAAATGACCTATTCTACATTTACCGTATATAATATTTTTGGTGCTTTCTTATGGATTGTTAGCATGGTTATGCTCGGACATTTCTTAGGTTCTAATGCATTTGTAAAAGAAAATTTAGAAAAATTTGTATTAGGAATTGTGTTTTTATCAGTGTTGCCAATGCTTATAAAATTTATACAAGTAAGAATGAAAAAATAAAGTACAGTGTAAACAATGCCTTATCGTTTACTGCAAAAAATATTATCTTATACAGCAACACCAATTTCCAAGGTGTTGCTTTTTTTAATGAGCATTACATATAGCACATTTTTATTCTCGCAAGATAGCATTCCTATATCACTACCTGTAAATATTGACAGCTCGACATCTACAATAACGGTCATTGATACCATTGCACATAGTAATCGCAACGATTCATTAAAAAATGACAAAAAAGAAGCACGTGCCGAAAAGACAAAAAAAGTCTTCAAGTATATGTCTTACTTCAACTATAATGATCGTGGATATGGTAAAGATTTTTCTGGTATAGAAAAATATTTGCCTTATGCAGGTAAAAAAATTACCTGTATCGATGTTGTTATTTTTCGTCCATTTGGTGCAGAGGCAGATGGTTCCTATATTGCCACCACGAAAGGACAAAAATTTGGAAATGCCATTCATTTCAAAAGTCGTGAATGGTATATCAAAGGCGATATTTTTTTTAAAGAAGGCGACACTATCAATCCAGCATTGTTTGCTGACACCGAAAAGCTACTTTGGGAACGAAGAAAATTCAAAGAAGTAAAACTATTAATTATACCAGATTCACTCGATCAAAATAATGCCGAAGTGGTATTGTTTGTACAAGACAGATTATCTTGGTCGATGTCTGTTGGCTATTACAATCAGCGCGTAGTGATGAATATGTCTACTTTTAATTTTTTTGGCTTGCCACACACCTTGTCTGTGTTTACTGGCATCAACTTCAATAAACACAATCTCTGGGCTGTTGGCGGTACTTATAAATATGAAAACATACAAGCTTCGCAAGTAAATTTCATAACTGAATTTGTTGTAGAAAAATTAAATCAAAAAGTAGCCGTTTCCTTAAACAGAAGTTTTTTCAATCTGAAAACTGCCTTTGCATTTAACGCAAAATATGTTTTTGATAATACCACCATCAGCCTAAATGGCAATATCAGAGATCCATCGAGTTATGTGCGAGCAAAGTCGAATTTTTATTCGCTTTGGTTGGCTAGTGCAGTTGCCGCCAATAAAGTAATGCC
>JADKZZ010000055.1 GCA_020848475.1 Chitinophagales bacterium
AGTGTGGTAGGCTGTTTATAAGAAAAAGAAAGTGTAGCACTTTGATGGAACGGATTTGGAAACACCGTTGATGTTATCTGATGCTGATTGTTTCGGATGCTACTAATTACATTTACTTTTAAAAATTTATGGATGGTTCGTGTAACTGTGTTGGTGATAATAGCTGCATTAAAATCGAAAATAATAGAAGCTGCATTGTGAATAGATGTGTTTAATGGAATATCTTTTTTAGGTTCAATTTTGAATTTTACAAATCCCATTGAGCCCATTGTATCGCTTTGCTCTGCAGGCAGATTGATGTTGTTAAAATTAAAAAGCAAAATATTTGAATCAATAATACTGTAACTCAGTGCATGACTGGATGATATAAGCTGGAATGTTGTTATATCCAATGCATTAGATAAAGTATCTGTAATAGTTACACTACTAGCAGCAAAGGTTCCTTTGTTTTGGAAATGAATAGTGTATTCAACAGCAGTATTTGGTAAGATATAAGCACTATCGCCCAAGCCACTTGGATACGCTGTTTTTTCATTTGGATCAAAGCTGGAAACATTTTGCTGACAATCAATAGAAACAAACGGCACATCATCATCTTGTAGAAATAAGGTTAAATATCCGATAGAAAATGTATCATTACCACAAGCTTCAATAGCAATAGAAACAACAGTATCTTCATTTGGATATGCTGGTATTTGATAAGTTTCAAAACGCATAGTTTCTCCTAATGGATTGTCAATTGTAATTTCTTGTGAAGTAATCGTTGTTGTTAAAGATAAATTTCCTTGTTGTATAATCCTATCATTCGCAATAATTCTGTAAGCAGATGTAATATTGTCAGGCCAAGTTTCATTTTTGATAATAAAGACAACAGAATCATTTCTGCAAATTGCTTCAGCAGATAATCTAGGAAAATCTACTGCAACACAATTATTATATGGCGAGGCAACAGCTTTTACGCAATGTGATTGTCCTAAAATTGTAGTGGCACAATTTACATTCACCACTAATTTTTTTGTAAGACTGGACAAAGGTGCTAAATTATAAAAATAAAAACGATAACTGTTATTTCCTAAGGCGACAGCACTATTAAATGCTGTATCTACAGGAAGTAAATCATCATCGAGTGTTATATCAACAAAAGCAGATGCAATACTATCTATCGTTTCATTTGTTAGTGTTAGCGTGTAAGTATTATCAAAACAACGACGCAGAAACGGCGTACTGATATCTACAGAAACTTTTGGCAACTGACAGGCAGGAGCTTGTAGCTGAATATCTACAAAAGGATTTTCAGTAGTGTCGCCGATAAATACATCAAACGTATCGGTGCAGGCATTAGTAAAGAAACCTTGTTGTTCCAAATGCACAATGAGATTTCCATGACCAGTATCGTTTGGTGTGATTCGAAAATTTCCATTTTCGTCACTGCTTGTATAATAGGATTTATTATTTAATTGCAATTCTATCAAGGTGTTTTTTACTGGATTTTCTAAAGTGTCTTTAGAGCAATTATTGTTTTCATCATGTGTAATGGTGCCATTTACGTAGTAAATTTCATTTAGGTTAAACAATTGAAAATTTCTTAAATATCCATGTAAACAACCACTACTTTCATACTCATAATATCCGTAAGCAATATTATCAAATGAGTCGATTGCATACATTAAATTCTGACCATTGTAATAACTTTGAGTAGAAAAATTCGATAGGTTAAAAAGGGGAAATCTTTTTCTTAATTCACCATATTTGTTCCATACATATAATACAGGTGCTTTGATATAATATGGGTCAGAAAAAAATTCAAATTCTAATACACAAAATGAAGAGTCATTAGTATTTAAAATTTTGCTTGTAGTAGGTAATGAAAAAGCTCGAATAGTATCATTGTTACTATTGGTGATTCGTATTTCCGTGCTCGAGTCATTTGGATAATAAAAATAATGTCTGTTTTGTTCATTACTAAAGTAGTTGTCTATTTCATATTGATTACTAAATTTTAATGAGTCTATCAAGTTGAAGTTTTCGTCATATTTCCAAATATAATAATCAGTATATTTTGTTGGATCATAATGTAAGAAATGTTGTGCAGTAAGGTAGATGTTGCTATTAATCTTTTTAAAATCAAAGGTAAAGTAGTTATCAAAGGTATCTCCAAAAAGTGAATGTTGCTTTACAATACTGTCTTGTAATTGTAGCGTTGAATCTAAAACCATAATTTTCAAATTCATTGTAGAAATATTTTCTACAGAACTATAATTATCATGCTGCAATAGTAGTATGGTATTTTCATCCTTCTTAAAAAGTTTAAAATCATAGTTTTCTGGAGGTATTTTATAATAGTCATGAATTAAATTAATATTGTTCCCTGAATTTGGATTAGTAAAAGCATAAGGTTTTGTTTTAATGAGATAGTGTGAAATTAATAGTTCAGATGATCCTTGCCAGGAATGAGTTTTTGTATGAGATATAAGTGTGTATAGTGTTTTGTTAGTATTGTTTAATAAATGATCTTTATAATAAAAAAGATCGTAATCGTAATAATCAATCCAGTTGGTATCCGTGGTGCATATAGAAGTGATGCTGTCACAATTGGTGCTAGTATCTATAGCAAAAACGTATGGAATGTATATATCGTTTTCCTCAATGAAATTGGTATCAAGTATCGAGTTAACTAAACTGGTACTACTGCTCTTAAGTTGGCTACTATAATTTCCAGGTATTCCATAATTATAGAAAGAAAAATTACGTACAGCTTTAGATGTTTCCCAAAGTACTAAAGTATGTAAGTCATTTTCTTTAGTTACGCAATCACCATTATCTGCATCAAATAAAATCTGGAAATTATTGTCTTCATATTTTATACTTTTGATAAAACCTACGTCTCCTACTTGTGCTTTACAAAATATGGAAACAAACAAAAACAGTAAAAAAAGCGTTATTCTCATTGTTGTAAAATTAGGGTATCTGTAATATAATCTGAATTCAAATAATAAATGTAACTTTTGTTAAAATTACTTTATCATTAGTAAATATAGTATTAATATTTTCATTAAGAGTATAAAATTTTTTCTATCGGTCGGTGCCTATTGCCTTTGTTGGCTTGTAGCCAACAAACTGCAAAGAGGTTTGTTGGTTGAAAACCAACAAATGCGATGAGAAGTCAATACGATGAGAAGTCATTCTCACGAAAGTGAGAATCTCATTTATCAATATGTTGGATTCGTGAGGACACGAACCATGGCTGAGGTTTGTTGGTTGAAAACCAACAAATGCGAGGAGTATAAAGTTTTATCTATCGGTCGGTGTCCTCGCCGGCCGATAGATAAAAAATGGCACGAAATCGCATGCTATATAAACATACGTTAATTAAAAACAGACTGTGCCTAATTTACGATTTTTAGCAGTACATTTAATACTCTAAAATAAGCTTATGTCAAAAATAAAAGGCGCTAATGTATTAGTAACTGGTGGTGCTAATGGTATCGGAAAATTAATGGGTTTAAAAAGTCTGCAAGAAGGTGCTGCCAACCTCGTGATTTGGGACATCAATGAAGATAATCTTCAAAAAACCTATCGCGAATTTACAGCAAAAGGCTATAGAAATGTTTATACCTTCGTTGTCGATGTCGCCAGTGTTGATGACATTGAACGAGTAGCGACAGAAGTATTATTAGAAATTGGCAATATCGATATTCTTTATAATAATGCCGGTATCGTGGCGGGCAATAAAGCATTTTGGGAATACAGCGCCCGAGATATCGACAAAACTGTAGGCATCAATGTTAATGGTGTGATGCATGTGACTCGCGTGTTTTTGAAAGACATGATAAAACAACGCAGAGGCCACATTATTAATATCGCATCTGCATCAAGTTTTATTTCCTTGCCTAATGGCTCTGTGTATGCATCGAGTAAATGGGCTGTGTTTGGCTGGAGCGAAAGCCTACGCATGGAATTAGAAAATGAAGGTGCTGATTTGCATGTAACAACCGTTTGTCCGAGCTACATCGACACTGGCATGTTTAAAGGCGTGAAGGCACCATTGCTGTTTCCATTATTACAACCAGATGACACTGCCAACAAAATTATAAAAGCAGTGAAAGAA
Source organism: Chitinophagales bacterium (assembly GCA_020848475.1). Classification (GTDB taxonomy): domain Bacteria; phylum Bacteroidota; class Bacteroidia; order Chitinophagales; family JADIYW01; genus JADJSS01. The sequence continues at coordinate 4,109 of JADKZZ010000055.1, forward strand.
AATACAACTGTATTAATGCTGCCAGAAACCTTGCAAATTGTTCCTATATTAAAAGGCATTTTCCCAACAAATATATTCGACAAAGTAGCTGGTTTTCTAGGTGTTTATACTTCGATGAAAAGCTTTGAAGGTCGAGCGCAAGAGGAACGTGTTCCTGATAAAAAATCAAAAGTAAAATAGTGTATTTTTGCATTCCATCATTTTTTAATTTCATCAACAATGGCAACGAAAACCATTTCTGCAATAAAATCTACCATAGACAAACAACGCGATTATTTTGAAAGCAATGCAACGCGTGATGTTGACTTTAGAATACAGCAACTCAAAAATTTCAAAAAGGCATTACAACATCATGAATCTGCCATTTTTGAAGCATTACAAGCCGACTTTCGAAAATCAAATTTTGAAACCTATGCCACAGAATTAGGTATCATCTATGATGAAATCAATTGCATGCTTAAGCATGTCAAAAAATGGGCAACTCCTGAGTTGGTAAAAGATAGTATCGTCAACTTTCCATCACGCAATTATATCTATCACGATCCATACGGCGTATGTTTAATTATTGGCGCTTGGAATTATCCTTTACAGCTCACCTTAGCACCTGTTGTTGGCGCTATCGCTGCCGGAAACACTTGTATTATCAAGCCTCCACGCGCTGCTATTCATACCTATCATATCATCGAAAAAATAATCAGCGATACATTTAATGATAATTATATCGCCGTGTTAGATGAACATTCTGACAACGCAGAAATGTTGGCACATCGCTACGATTATATTTTCTTTACTGGTGGCGTAGAAATTGGCAGAACGATAGCACGTGCTGCAGCTGAGTTTTTAACGCCTACGACTTTAGAACTCGGCGGGAAAAGTCCATGTATTGTAGATAAGCATGCCGACATTGAGGTAGCAGCAAGACGCATTGCATGGGGAAAATATCTAAATGGTGGACAAACTTGTGTAGCTCCAGATTATTTATTGTTACACGAATCCGTAAAGGAAAAATTTTACAAAGCATTTACTAAAACAGTAAAAGAATTTTATGGCAATAATCCGCAAGACAGTGCCGACTATCCGAGAATAATCAACGACCGACATTTTAAACGCATCGCTGCTATGATTACAGACGGCAATATAATTGTTGGTGGAAAAACAGATGCCGAAACACGCTACATTTCACCGACGCTAATTGAGATTGACTCCTTAGCGCATCCGTTGATGAATGATGAAATTTTTGGCCCTGTATTGCCTGTGCTAACAATAAATTCTATTGACGATGCCATTCACATTATCAAGCAATATGAAAAACCATTAGCATTTTATTTATTCTCTAATAACTATTCAAATCAGCAAAAATGCTTGCAGACTATTCAGTTTGGTGGCGGTTGCATCAACGATACTATTTCGCATTTGGCCAATCATGAATTGCCATTTGGTGGCATTGGCAATAGTGGAAGCGGTGCCTATCATGGCAAAGCCAGCTTTGATACTTTTTCGCACAAAAAAAGTATTTGTCATAAAGTAACATGGCCAGACGTGCCATTGCGATATCCGCCGTATAATGGAAAATTGATGCTAATAAAACAAGTGATGAAATAGACTTAGATTTGGATTTAATACTCCGCATAGCCGAATGAGTAAGGCGCAATTCTTATCACATTTCCAACGATATTTTCTGTTTTAATGGTGATCGGTTTTACTTTTTCTGGATACTTCTTTTCGTACATTGTTTTGCCTGCCGTTGCCCAAGGTACGCTTGCTTCAATCGAGTTGACTTGTACCAATCCTGATGTTTTATCTTTAATAATGCTGAGTTCAATTTCCTTAGCAGAGCGATTAACGAAATGCAAATAAGTAGCATTGTTTTGTGTGTTGCGAAATACTTGACATACTAAATTTTTATGAATTTCCTTGTCTTCACTCGTCATTGATGTTTCACAACGATTTGTATTTTGGCTTAGGGTAGTAGCTAAAAATTTGAATGCAAAATATTGCACGCTTGCATTGTCATTTCCTTTAGAGAAAACAGGCTTTTGTTTGCCTTTGAAAATAGTAATCAAACCGTCTATTGCATGCAAACTCGAGATGTCGATGTAATTATTTTGCTTGGCATTTATTGCTATCATTTCCAGAAATTGCTCATACACAAAAGCACCTTGCACAAAGGTATTATCCAAATATTCTCCATTTGATACATTCCATTCTGTGAGCCAAAGTTTTCTATTTTCGCCGTACAACGATTGGTAGATACGTTGCATATTTTGTAATTGATTGGATTGGAATGGCGCTAAGGCTGTTAAATTTTTGGAATATACATTTTCAAAAAAATCGTCGTCATCACATGGCTTACAAGCTGCATAATAATGAAAAACATATCCATCATAAAAATTTACTTTACTCAAGCCTATATTCCACTGCCGCATGAAATTACTGCGTTGCGTTTTATCCTCTTCTTCTGTCGGAACACCAGCAACTACGGCAATTTTCAAATTCGGATATTTTTGGCGAATGGCAGCAGCGGTGTTTTTTATCTTGTCGATATATACTTGCTCTGTTACAAACACGTCTTTGCGATAAGGCAATAAACAAAACTCATTGCCTAATTCTACGCCATAAATTGGAATATTATTTTTGCTTAACTCGTCGAGCACAAATAAAGTTTCTGCGGTAGTACCGGTCAATACATTTGCACAAAAAACAGCACCACAATTTACTTGTTTTGCCAATCGAATAAAGTTGTACAAAATATTTTCCTTCCGTTCAAATTGTACTTTATATAACACGCCCAATCCATGTGGAATTTCATTCGATTTATAACCATAAACAGGCAAGTGCGGATGGTAATAATTGGCGACCGTGCCACCTGGAAAGCGCAATGAGTGAGGACGCATTTCGCGCAAAAGCTGTACAAAGCCACTGTCTTTATCGAGCTCACGAGCCAATGCAAATCCAATGTTCACACCAAATATTTTTGGATTTACCAATGTTGAATTTGTATAATCTGCATCAACAGTAACTGCTACAACTTCCTTAGCAGTTTGTAGTATTGTTGCAGTGTTTTTCTTGGCAGGAGAAGTGCATACCTTTACAACAAAAACAATCAAAAATACAATTCCTATTATTTTTATGGATTTTTTCATGCTGGCGGTTTGCTGCGCTGTTCTTTCCAGTAGTTCTTCTCTTTTACACGATAATAATCCATGATAATCAATGGTAGCATAATGCCTAGAAACGAATAAAATATGGCGCCACTAAATAGCGATTGAATAAACACAGTAATCGTACTTAATACGCCGACATTAAAGAATATATCGTGTTTATAATGTTTCACTTTATACCAAATAAAAAGTGGATATAAGAACACCGAATAAATAATGATTAAACCTACAATTCCTTGCGATAATAATCCGCCAACAATACCGATATCGCCAAATATAACGGTACCTACATTTTTTTGTAATATCTCACTTTTTGGCGTACCAATACCAAAGAAAATATGGTCAGGATATTTAAGAAAATAATTATAGACGGCAGCCATTTCTGTCCAGCGCATATCCGCAGAGCCTTCTCCTGTTTTTTCGCCCATAAAAAACTTTAAAAACATCCAATACATGTCTGCTGTAAATTGTATAATCTTCGGATCGATGAGATATGCTATAATTAGCACGACGCCAATTAGCAAAAGAATAGTAAGCAATTTTTTAATTAAATCGTGCCATTTTAATAAATAGACCATATAGATAATCATTGGTATCGCTACAGACACTAATTCAATTCTACCTTTGTCTATAAACACTTGATAAGCCAAAAACATCATCCAAAAAAACAAGCTTAAAATGTTGTTTTTTTGGATATAATCTAGGAAATAGTAAATCATTCCGAATACGATTAGCGCACTGGAAAAACGATAGATATAACCACCTTTACTTGGATTATAGCCCACCAATCCATCACCTACGCCACTGATAAATGTCTCTGGCGGAATGGTTAATGATACAAATGTATAAAGCGCAAAACAAAACCAGCTTAAAAGAAGATTGGCATATAAATATTGTTTTAAAGTAATTTTATTTGACCTAATTGCGTAATAAATCAAGCTACACATTACTACATAAAATCTCGATGAAAGGTTAAATAATGCTTTCATGATTTTTACATCAAAAATCATATTTACAGTAATAGCATTATAAAATGGCAAAAGCAAGGAAAGTAGGATAATGATATCTATTGGATTTAATTCTTTTAACTGAAATATCTTGTAGTAATAGTATATGCCAGCTGATAACAAGATAAATGGCAAAAACAACATGATTACGATACCAGCTACTTTGCTCGCTGAATTAAATTGAATTAAGATATTACTTGCAAAAAACAAGCTAAATATAAAGATACCTGCTACTTTCAATTCAAAAAGTGGCTGATCTCTTGTATAAAGTGTTTTATAAGCGAAATTCATCTTAGTGCTTAATCAATAGGCTATTGGCAAAGTTACCAGTTTTTTGTTCAAAATAACCATATTTTTCAGGATGTTGCAACATATCGAACAAGCTTGTATCTGATTTTGTAGCTTCTAATTGTGTCAAAATAGGTGTCTTATAAATGATATCATATTGATGCTGTTGCAAGAAAGCACTTAATTTAATTTTTTCTCTGTCTTGTAAGTATAAATAATTGGAATTTGTAAAATTTGGTGCTAGCAGATTCGTCAAGCCACCTTCTAAGTCAAAAACGTGAATGCTGTCTTTTCCTGTAAAGTGTTTTTTAATATACGACACTGTTTGTTGGTTGGATAAATTATCTGCTGCTCTAAACATTCGAAAATAAGAAAAATCAGCAGCCGTAGGCATCACGAAAAACCAAACTACTGCAATCACCACTATTTTTTGAGTAGTCTTAAAAATAGCAACAGCAATAGATGAAAAAATAATAGCTATTATCAGTAAGAGTAGTGGCGTTTGCAATAAAATATAGTGTTCACGTGGATATGCATAAAAGCAAACAAAAATAGAAGGCATTGCGAAAAGCAATAAAACAAAAATGGTGAGCGTATTATCTTTCAACAATAGAAAAATGCGTTGCCGTTTATTGCTGATATTTTTTGTATAAGAAAAATATACTACAAATAACATGAATGCCATCATTACAGCGAGCCAATTGATAGACTTTGTAAACAATGGCGCAAAAAAACTTAAGATTATTTTTCCTATCTGTGTAAAATAATTTGTTGCATTAGATATAATATGTTGTTGAATTAAAGCTGGATTGGCTTTATACATTTCTCCTAATGATTGAGCATTGCCAAAATTCTGTTTTAAGATGGTCGGAAAGTCCAGCCAAAAAATGGAACCATCGTGTTTCCATTGACTGTAGTTCATCGCAAAGTGTTGCAAAAACACGCCGATGCCTCTATTGGTGTCGCCATTATTGAATGGTGTTTTAAAAAATATATACAGAAATACGAGAAACACAATCAAACTCATCATTAATACATATTCGTACTTTGTTCTTGATTTTATTTTATAAAAAAACAAAAAAGCAGTAATAAAAAAACAAAGTAAAAAAGGTAAGAATAGTTCTGGACGCGCGAAGGAACATATTAAAAAAGCTACGCTTAGAAACACAAACTTTGCAAGGTTTGTGTGCTGTCTTTTTGCCAAAATTATACCTGCGCAAATTACAATAATACAAAAATGAGAAACGCGTGGCCACGTAGCAATATTAATATATGACGATAAAAAAAGTAAGGAAAATAAAAATGCCAAAATACGCTGTATGCCACAGGACAAGAGCAGCAAAAACAAGGACACGGAAACCAAAATAGTCGTGAGTTTGAAATTAAAATAGTACAATTCAACTCTATCGGAAAAGATGTAGGACAGAAACTTGTACCATAATGAATAGGACGGACCCCAATCGCGTGGAATGTATTTAAACATGGAAAGTCCGCGTGTTAGATAAAGCGATTCGTCCCAAAACAAAATATCCATGTGTTTTTCTAAATACATGGTGGCACGAATACCACAAAAAATTAATAAGCAAATTCCGGTAATAGTGAATGCATCTAATTTTAGATAGTTGCGTTCATTAATAAGTTTAATTTTCTTAATGTTAAGCAAATGCATTTTTGCAAATATAATTATTTCATTGCTACTTTTAGGTCTTCAATTAAAAATTGTGTCCTTCTATCTAATCCTGATTTAGTAAGATGATATGGTTTATTAAAAGTTAATGAATCATCAAAACAATATTTATCAGGCGAACCTAAAATATTAATTTGCGATTGCTTAAGTTTTTTTTCTATTTCATTAATTTGTTTAGCACAGTGGTTATATGATGTTTTTTGAAAACAAGGATATGACACGTAGAACAAAATGCCTCTCGACTTAAGTTTATTGTTAAACGTTTCTATTGAATTAAAAACAGCATCATTTAAAGCGCCATGAAATTTAGTAATTGGCTCATACTTTACTGATTTTTTATACCAATGTGCATCGACATCACCGTATTGGTTATATGAATGAATACCGTAAATATCGTTTTCTTTGATATTTATATATTCAGATGGTCTGAACTTCGAGAATGCATACTTTGGAATAAACTTAGCTATATTAAGCCATTGTTTCTTCCTTAAAGAAATATTTTTTATTGGATAAATATCTAATTCTATTCTTAGTAGTTCTTCGCTTCCGTATGCGAAATTGCCATAAAAATTAGCATATTCAGGTACTAATATTACTACATCGTTTTTTTTCAAGTATTGCCAAACATCATCCATCATATATATTATACCTAAAGACGCTTGTATCGATGTATTTATCGGAAAATAATGAAGGGAATCTTTAATCATTTGGCTATTGAGACCAAAACTAAGATTAGACCCGCCAATAAATATTATTCTTGGCGATTTTGTGACTTTTAAAAGGGAATCTTTAGCAATCTTAGAGAACAATAGTGATTTTTTTTCTCTTGGAGTTGCTGGCAAAAATATCCCTACTGTAATTACAAACAATAATATACATACAAAACAAACCAATCTGTTTAAAAATCTCTTCATAATTTGTTCAAAATTGGAAATAAATAAATTGTTTATCAGTTCCGACATGACTCACTATGCTTGCAGTTAGAATGCCATAGAATATCCATCTAAGAAGTAAGGGCAATCTTTTTTCTAAGTATTCTAAAGCAAAACTGCCTTCACGTCCTATCCATTCTATACTAAAGAATATAGCTATCGTCAACAGTAATCTCATGTCTTTTACCTGAGGAATTGCAAATAAACTATAATCAAAAATATTTTTTATAAAATCACATGCTACATGCAAGTTGTCTGACCTAAAAAAAATCCATGCAAATAGTGCAAGCATAAACGTAATACAAATTGAAATAAATTCTTTTATAGTAGGAAATAATCTTCCTTTAGCTACTATTTCTAAATTATTTCTGTTTGTATTAAAAATAATTGATGGCATTATATAAAGTGCATTTAATAAACCCCAAATGATGAAAGTCCAATTTGCTCCATGCCAAAAACCACTTACTAAAAAAATAATGAATGTATTCCTCACTTTAACGTATGTGCCACCTTTGCTACCGCCTAATGGAATATATAAATAATCTTTAAACCACGATGATAATGAGATATGCCAACGTCGCCAAAATTCTGCAATATCTCTAGAAAAATATGGATATGAAAAATTTTTCAATAAATCAATTCCGAACAATTTAGCTGTGCCAATTGCAATATCAGAATATCCTGAAAAGTCGCCGTAAATTTGTATAGTAAAGAAGAAAGCTCCTAATAGCAAAGTACTTCCTGAATAAATATTTGAGTTGCTAAAAACGATATCTGCATATTGAGCACATTGATCTGCTATTACTACTTTTTTAAATAAACCCCAAAGAATTTGTCTCAATCCTTCATTTGCATACTTATATTCAAAAATCCTTTTAATTTTTATTTGGGGCAATAAATGCGTAGCTCTCTCTATTGGACCAGCTACTAACAAAGGAAAAAAGCTTACAAACACTGCATAATCTATAAAATTATTTTCTGCTTTAATTCTATTCTTGTATATATCAATCACATAAGATAAGCCATGAAATGTATAAAATGAAATTCCTACTGGTAAAATTATATTTATGGTTGTAGCATGTATTTGAATACCTAATTCAGAAAACAATTGAATAAAGTTTTCAATAAAAAAATTATAGTACTTGAAAATTCCTAAAAAACCTAAGTTTGTGCAAACACTTAACCAAAACCAATATTTTCGCCTGTTTGTAGATGAATTTTGTTGTATTTTAATTCCTGTATAATAATCAAGCACTGTAGAGAATATCAGTAAAAACAAAAACCTCCAATCCCAACAAGAATAAAAAAAATAGCTTGAAAGTAATAATAATAAATTTTGGGTCTTTACTTTATTACTAAATACAAACCAATAAAGAATGAAAACTATTGGTAAAAAAACTAGATAACTAATTGAATTAAATAACATGTTATGTCAGCTAATTTACATCAATATAGACAACATTACAAGTTCGAATATTTGTTTATCAAAAAAAAGACTGATTTGCTATTCTTTTACAATAATCTTTTCAATAATTGATAAGTCATCACTATGAAGTATATATATACCATTCGACAGAAAATCAGAATTTATCTTTATGTAATTTTCTCCCTTTTGTATAGGATATTCAATTGTTTTTAAAAGTTTGCCATCTATTGAGCTGATGTAAATTTTTGCATCTAAATCGTGTTCACCATTAACTTTAATATTTATTTTTTCACCTCTATTTAATGGGTTGGGAAATAAACTATTAATAAAATAACCTTTGTTTTTATAGCTTTTTGATGAAGCACTTGTTCCAATACTAGTTTCCCTTATTATTGTAATTTCGTAATAACCTGCAGAATATTTAGCTATGGGCAATGTATTCCATGAATTTATATCATTTATCAATAAGTCAGACTCATATTGAACTGTTTTGTTCGGATCATCTGTAATTGTATCAGAAGATTCTGAAGGCCCTTTTCCTCTGGATATATATAGTTTATTTGCATATATACTGTTCCTCTTTACTGAATATATTTGAGTAGAAAAGAAGCAATTAGCAAGTAGACTCTGAACTGCACTATTAAGATTAAAAGTATATGGAGTAGTATTATTGTTTTTATTATTATAATAGATGTATATTTTATTTGCGAACTCATAGCCAGGTTTACCTGGTACATCTTGACCTGATTGTGGTGACTCAAATGACCTAAAATAGATATCTGAATTTGGACTTACAAATCCTCCGTTAAGTTTATTTATCATTCTAGTATTATTATCCATTATTGGTAATAACAATTTATGAGCATAAAACATTGTTCTATATTTAGGTAAAAGTTGATTATATTGAATATTTATCAGTTGTTTATTGCTTGCATATTTATCCCAAAGCATATGATGATTCGCAACTTTCAAAATATCATTATTTCTAAAAAGAGTATCTGTCAAATTAAGGTTGCTATTTAAATCCCAAAAATTCATAAATTCATCAATATAGTTCATTCCCTCAAGTAATGTATTATTAATATTATTTGGGTCTTCATGTGCCCATTCTGTAAACCATAATTCGGAAATATTTGGATAATTTGTACGTATTAATTTCGGAAAAGTTTGTTTATAGTATGTGTTAAACCTTTCTGAATAATATTTTTTTAATGAATCATATTTTACGTCAAGTGTTCCATTATAAATATTAGGTTTATAATATGGGTGCTGAATAAATGCATCAAATCCTAGTGTAGATTTATTATCATATAAATATTTATCTAAAGAAGCAAAACCATTAGAACTTAGATTTGGAAAACGCCCAGACATTGGAACACCAAATTTTAAATTATTTTTTATATCTAAATAGAATGCTTTTTTTATTTCATCTGATTCATTACTCCATAGATTTTCAACTAATTCTCGTATAAGAGCCATATACATCTTAATTAAATTTCCATAAACATTAACTGATTTTGCTAATGTTGAAGAAGGAGAGGTATTATTACAAGGATCATTATAAAATAAAACATCATTAAATATGTTATTATTTGTTTTGTCAGAGAATTCTGTAAAACTTGGGTTAGCTTGCCACCACGAACAATACCCTCCATTATACATTCTACTATATAATTCATTGCCTAATTCAATATGTACCACCTTTACTCGATTTTGTATTAATGTAGAAAAAGCTGCTAAGTTTTGTAATACAATCTCTTTAAATTGTGGTGAAATTTTATTTGAAGGCGTTGGAATAATATTGCTTACAGAAGTGTTTAATGAATTCATATTGTATATTTCCGCAATAACAGATGACTTAGAAAATGTTTCTTTCCGCGGAGAGTAATTGTCTGCATATTGTGAAAATACTCCTATTAATTTAGCGTAAAAATTTATAGTGAGCGCAAAATTATTATTATTTAGATCAGATTTCCAAGAGTTATTTGTTCTATAATCTCTGTAGTGCGCAGTAATAGGTAAGTTGAACACAGTCTTTGCATTTTTGGCTCTGTTGTTGGTCACAAGTTTTATAAATGGGAAAATAATATTGTTCTTAGGTTTTGCAACTTCAGTTGTTTGATAGGTAATAAATGGCGTATCATTATATGTAAAATAATTATTGTATAAATTATCTCTTAGACTATCATTTAAATTTGAATTAAATTGGTTATATTGAATATGATGAAATGTTGAAGAATAAGGATCAAAGATCATATTCCCTAATGAATCTTTATATGTGCCACCAGCTCCACCATACCAACGATTGTAACAATTACCAAACTCTCCGGTATAAAATCGATATAATATATTTTTTCCCAGCCCCGCATCTTCAATTAAACTTGTATAGTTGTTATAAGTATTTCCACTACCATTATTTTTAATATCAAATATATTATTGTCTGGTACATTAGTATTTGAAAAATCACCAAGATTAAATCCCATTAAATCTTTATTCCATACTACTTTTGAACCTAATCCTAAGTCAGCTGGAATCGATTGAGATTTTGCATTATGAATTAAATATACACAAACACATATGCATATTTTCAGTTTAATTTTATACATATCCTTTATTTAGAAAATTGCTGAATTCAAGTAATAAAAGTAATGAAAAAAATTATATATATATTGAAATCGTTCAATATTTTATTTTTCCTCCAATAGTAATTATTATTGGTATGATGGCGTGGAATGGATTTTCATCAATAGGAGAAAAATTTGGTGATGTATCATATGGAACATATATCTACGGTTTTCCTATTCAACAATTATTGCTCCATTATTTTCAATTAGATGTTATCGGATTGCTTTTGGTTTCGTTGCCACTCACCTTGTTATTTGGATATTTGTCGTGGCACTTAGTAGAAAAACATGCTTTAGCAAAAAAGAAAAGTATTTATCTTCAATTAAAAAAACATATTCCGTTTTAAGCTTATTGAAATCGATATCACTTCTGCTAATGCTTAATAAACTTTCGCGATACGATGTCTGTACCAGATTGGAATGTAATAATATATTCTGCTGGTGCTAAATCCATAATTGGAAATCCGTCTTGATGCAAACCTACACCTTGCTGTCCATAATCTACAGATTTGACTGCATTGCCTTGCATATCATATATGGTGATAACAAGATTTTCTGGCGCTTTTATAAAATATTGGAATCTCAAATAATGTTGTGTTGGATTAGGAAACACGCTCATTAATTCCACCGCTTTTTGTATATTTTTCACACCTACTGTGATGCCATTATTTCTCGGATTATAAGGCACTAAGGCAGGAAATACAGTAGTTGTATATGTCGGCCCTGGATATGGTTTTAAATGATTTTCATTTATTTTAGTACACCAAGTGCCCAATAATTTCAAGGAACTACTTAATTTTCCGCTGGTATCTGTTTCCCAATAATCACAACACGCTGATGTAGGTGTTAAATCCAAAACACAATAGCCTAAGGAATTTGGATTAATGTATTTCAAGTGTTGATTATTTGCGTACATATAGGATTGTTGACCACCGTACAAACCACCACGAACGGTATTATCGCATACAAATTCCACGCCTATGGAACCTTCACCTGTAGCCGGATCATAAGGAATTGCGCCACCTGGCACATCAAAAGCCATCGACACGTGAATATCGCCACTGAGTATCACTAAATTTTGAAGATTATACCGATTGACAGTATCTAATACCATCTTTCTATCCAAAGGATTAATGTCCCAGCCTGCAGCATTGTGAAATGGAAATGGAATACCTAAAATGGCTTGCTTATATACATAAGAAGCAAATACCACTTGATTGGCCATCACTTTCCACTTTGCTGTCGAGCGTTTTAATTGATTTGTCAGCCATTCCATTTGCCGGAAGCCATGCATGGTTCTATCTGGTGTGTCATAAGGCAAATTGTCTATATGCGAGACCAAATCATAAGCTTGTTGAAAACTATGCGCATCAATGCGTTCAATTCTATTTTCTGTATAGATTATATCGGCTAAATCGCCAATGGGTTGCGTAAAGTTGATAATATTGGTGTTTGATGTGTCTTCGCGCATCGGAATCCATTCTTTATACACACGTATCGCTGTTGCTTTGCGCACAGCCCAAGGGCCTTGCGTAACTGGGTCATGTCTTAATGCTGTATCTTTTGTGGCGTCGTTGGCAAATTCATGGTCGTCCCAAATTACAACCATAGGAAACTGCTGATGTAAGTTACGTAAAGATGGATCTAATCTATACCAAGCATATCGTTGTCTGTAACTCACTAAATCAAAAGCATCATATTCAGGAAAAGTTCTACGTTTTATCGTATCAACCACATAAGGCCCTGTTTTCAAGCCATCTTCGTAAATATAATCGCCTAAGTGAATCAATAAATCCACATCATTTCGTCGTGTGATGGCATCATAAGCATTGAAGTATCCAAAAGAATAATTGGAACAACTCATAAACGCAATTCGTAAATTATTGACACTGCCTGTCGGCATTGTCTTTGTTCTGCCGCGTTGAGAAAGTCTGCCCAATGCTTCAAACTCGTAGTAATAATAGGTGTTTGGCTGCAAACCGACTACATCGACTTTTACGGTATAATCTCTCGAGCTATCCGTTGTGAAGGTGCCTTGCCCTACAATATTTTGCATGCCTGTATCTGTGGCCATACGCCACTTTACTGGCACCGATACTTGGTCGGTCGTCACACGTGTCCAAATAATCACTCTGTCGTTTAATGGGTCACCCGAAGCAACACCATGGTAAAAAGGCTGTATCGTGGAGTCTAATAAGGAGCGGTCATTGGGATAAATATTCGCATTAATATTTCCTAAAAACAGAAACATTGAAAGTAAGAAAAAACCAAATTTGTATAAGTTGCGCATGGTAAAAATATTACAACAAATATAATCAATTTGGGGTTCTTTCAGTTGAATAATAATGGTATTTATAGTTAAACTTTGCTGATAGTGTTTAAAAGCTTGTTAAATTCTTACCCTATTCGAGTTTTATATTTTGCAAGTTCTAAACTTGCTTTATTTACTGTCACAAACTAACAACGCATTCACCTATACAACAAACTTGCGACAGCAATGGCAGTTTGTTGGCTACAAGCCAACAAAGGCAAGGGTTTTCAACTAACAAATCTCTTTTCATTTCGCTTTACAGTTTGTTGGCTGCAAGCCCTAGCCTCACGAACCACGTTACATGAATATTATATTTTGCAAGACAAGAGAATCTTATAAAAAGCAGCTGCACTTTTTTCCCAAGAAAACAGCTGTGCGCGGTCAATTCCTTTTTTGGATAATTCTTCTCGAAGCGTTTTATTCAAAGCAAGGTTTTGCAGTGCATCTCTTATTGCTACTGTATTTGTTGGATCGACCAAATATGCTGCATCGCCGGCAATTTCTTTGCAAGAAGTCGTTTTCGAAGTAATCACGGGTGTGCCACATGCCATCGCTTCGACTATTGGCAAGCCAAAGCCTTCGTGAAGCGAGACAAAAACCAAGCCTAATGCTTGTTGATAAAGTTCAATTATTTTTTGTTCGTCGATTGCATAATTTATAATTTCCAAACCTTTTATTTGCTTTACTGTATGTGGTACTTCATACGGTTTTACCAAAGCAACTAATCGTGGTCGGCTTGCCTCATCTAATAGTTGATAGGCTTCGAGAAGTCGTTCAAAATTTTTCTTCTTTTGATAAGAGATGATTGTTAAAAAATAGGGCGAAGTCGTTTCAATTTTTTGCGCTGGTTTAAACTTATGGTGGTCGATACCATTCCAAACTGCTGTTATTTTTGCTGTCGGAAAATCGATAGTTTGTATAAGCTCACTTTTGGTGTATTTGCTCACCGTCATGATGTGTGCAATATGTTTTTGCATCAATGTCCATTTCAATCGTTCTTTCCAGCATTTTATTTGTCCACTTATTTTTTGCTGCCACGAAAAATAAAATGTATCTATTGGCAAAGTAAACATAGCCATTCCGTGTACGGTAAGTATTAATGGACGCGCTAAGCTTCTGAATTTTAAGGCTGGCGCAATGCCTCCGCCACAACGCGGATCCCAATAAATATCAGCATCTGTAGTTGCTACATCTTCTAATGTAGTTATTGTTACAAAATGTACTTTTTCTTTTTCTTGCAATATGCTCATTATATTCCATGCGCAGTGTTTCATGCTATAGGGCGTAGTTTCCGGGAGATATACTGCTACTTTCATGCTACTTATTCAGATTGAAAAATGGAATATAAACGATATAAAATCCAAAATGTTTCTTGATATAAAATGTTGCGACAATATTCCATAATGCCATACTTACACTATTTGCTATTGCTGCGCCAAGAATGCCGAATTGTGGAATAAGCAATAAATTGGCCAATATATTTATAGCCATTCCAATAAAAGAGATATTTCTAAACTGACGATGATGACCAGTCGCGTTCATAAGTTGTGCCACAGGACCACATACTGTATTTACTATCTGTCCTAAAGTAAGTACGCTTAAGCACATTGCACCTTTCATAAATTCATCACCATACAAGCACATTACATATTTAGAGAAAAATAGCAAAACAATAAAAACGGGAAGACTCAATAAAAAAATGAGCTTTGATGATTTTACTGAAATACGTCTGACTTCGTCAAAATTTTGTTGTGTATATAATTGCGTCATTTTCGGCTGCACAGTAGTATTTAATGCGACTAACAAAGTAGCGGCCAACATAGAAATATTTGTACATGTTTTATAAATACCAACGGCATCGGTGCCGATATCATTTGCTTTTAAAATAAAAACATCTGCACTATTATTTACTGCAAATGCCAAATAAGTCATCAACATCGGAAAAGCTACAGTTATAATTTGCTGATGTGACGTTTCAGAAACTGTATCAATAGCGGCGCTTGGTTTATGAAAAAATTGATAAACTGGAATTAAAGAAAACAACCAAGGCAAAACGCATAGCGTACTCCAATGTAAGTAAATCGGATTATAGGTATTGAAAAAATAAAATGTTATCAGCAAGAGCACAGCTATTCGAATAATTGTGGGCACTACTAATGACATATTTGCTGTGTGTACTTTTAAAGCTGCACGCAAGCTGAAATAATTTAATTCACCTAAAACAAAAAATGGAATAAATAAACTAGAGATTCGAAATAAATTCACCATGCCTGGCTCATTCCAATAGTTGGCGAGCCAAGGTGAGATAAAATATAAAATGATAGCTGAAATAAAAGACAATAGCAAAATAATTTGATTGCCTTTAAGAAAAACAGCATATGCCGTTTTTAAATTATACTTTTCTCTTAGCTCCGGAATTAGTTTTTGTAATGCCTCTTTTACGCCAAAATTGACAAAAATGGCAAATATTCCCATTACCGTTACCACCAGCGTCAATTTCCCAGATGCATCAGCACCATAGAATCGGCCGATGAGCACGCCAGAAACAAAACGCAAACCTTGCACAAAAAACAAAGTAATCGCAGTAGAAAGGCTGCCTTTCAGCACAAAGCTGAAGTTTTTATCTCGCAATGCGCTTTGAAATTTTTCTTTATAATTGCTAAATGCCAATACTATCGTTTACGCACAAAAATAGTCATTGTATTTTATGAATAGTACATGGTTTATTTTTATTATTTTTGAAAACAGAAATTGTATCGCTAAAACCAAGGCATGTTATTCAACTCTTTACATTTTTTACTTTTTTTCCCAATTTTCTGTTATCTCTATTTTTCTGTAGCTAAGAAAAATCAGTGGAAAATATTAGTTGCTGGCGGATATTATTTCTATGGTAATTTTAGTCCATTTTTTGCCATTATCTTATTTGTTATTACCTGTAATGATTTTATAGCAGGAAAGATGATGGAAAAAGCAAGTGAACAATCCAAGAAAAAAAAGTGGTTGTTTCTGAGTATGGCTGGCAATTTAGGTATTCTATTTACTTTTAAGTATTTAGATTTTGCGGACAATAACATTCGCGAATTGCTTGCGGTATTTAATATTCCGTGGTTTGTGCCTGAGCCTTATTTTAATTCATGGATAGTGCCAGTCGGCGTGTCTTTCCTTACTTTTCAGTCCTTGAGTTACACGATAGATGTATATAAAGGCGTCACAAAAGCCGAGCAACACTTTGGATATTTTGCTGGCTTTACTGCTTTTTGGCCAGTGATGGTGAATGGTCCAATAGAGCGGGCAAAAAATTTATTACCACAAATAAAAGAAGAACATCGATTCGATTATGACAGAATGCGTCATGGCTTATTTCGTATGGCTTGGGGATTTTTTAAAAAAGCTGTTATTGCAGATAGGCTCGCTTATTTTGTTGATAATATGTATTTGCATTATCATGAAATTTCTGGTTGGACAACTATCATCGGTGGGTTCTTCTTTTTCATGCAAGTATATTGCGATTTTTCAGGATATTCCGATATCGCTTTAGGCGCTGCAAAAGTGATAGGCATTGATGTGATGGAAAATTTTAAAAGACCTTTGTTTGCCAAGAATTTAGCAGACATCTGGACGCGCTGGCATATTTCACTTTCCACGTGGCTGACAGATTATGTCTTCTTTTATTTAGGCGCATACAAAGCAAGTGGTGCTAAGGTTATTTTTAATGTCATTTTTGTATTAGCCATTTGTGGACTATGGCATGGTGCCAACTGGCCTATGGTGTTAGCATTTACAATGGTTGGCATATTTATGGCTATTCGATATTGGTGGCAGGCAAATGTTGTTCGGGCTATCAAACCTAGTAATACTTATCGCCTGTTTGATAAGTATTTTCCAGATTGGCTACACAGCGTTATTACTGTAGCTTTATTCGTTTTTTGTTTTCTATTATTTAGAGTACACACCGCACAATTAGCCTATAACAGCTCGCATCCGAATGCACCTGTAGAATGGGCGAGCATGGCAAAAACTATATATTATAATCTTTTCAAAATACATACAGCAGGCTATTTCCATGGCTGGATTACACATCAAGGTATCGTGCAGTTTTGTGTAGTCGTATTTTTTATGCTTATTTTAATCAGCACAGAAGCACTCATCGGCGACAGAAAAATTGAGACTGTAGTGCTTGCAAAAAACAAACAACAACGATGGATAATTTATATCATATTACTGATAAGTATTGTATGGTTTGGCATTTTTAATAACACCTCATTTGTTTATTTTCAATATTAAGCAATGTTCAAAAAAACAATTATACATATCACCATTATCGTACTTATATTATTCATAAGCGCTGCAATCGTGCGCTTTTTTATGCCGTTTTACTGGGGCGACGCCACGCAAACTGTGAAGTATGAATATTATGAAAAAAATGCAGAAAAATATAATGCTGTTTATTTAGGTGGTAGTCTCGAATATCGACACATCGACCCTTCAATTATAGATAGTGTTGCACAAAAAAATGGAATTGATTTTCATTCTTTTAATTTAGGAATTGATGGCCATGGCATCATACAACAACTCAATGATTTAGAGGGTTTGCTAAAAATCAGAAATCCAAATTTAAAGTACATATTCTTAAGCATTAGCAGTGAATCTTATTTCTTTAAAGCAAACTTACATACACCTAAATGGATATCTTGGCACACTGCAACGTCAACTTATAATGCCTTAAACCTTACATCAACCTTAGATGATCCTTTAAAATTTAGAACTAAGTTTAGCGGATTTTGGTTGAGTAGCTGGATAGAAAACTTATTTAATATCGGCACTGTTCCTGATATGCTGAAATACAAATTCGATAAATCTTATTTAGACACTAGTTATGTTGGCAAAAATAAAGATGGTTTCTATCCTTATGATTATGAAGAAAGCCATCTGTTTATGGAATATAAATGGGAAGACACCTTGCTTTTAGAATCGAGACATCGATTTGAAAAAAGCGATCCTTACACAGAT
This sequence comes from Chitinophagales bacterium, assembly GCA_020848475.1. Taxonomy (GTDB): domain Bacteria; phylum Bacteroidota; class Bacteroidia; order Chitinophagales; family JADIYW01; genus JADJSS01. The sequence continues at coordinate 22,556 of JADKZZ010000055.1, forward strand.
ACTTTAAATAAAAGTGTGCTTAACTCTTTTACTAATTATAAGGCAACTGATGCTCCAAACAAAGTAATGACAGCCTTATACTTAGATGCATATAAGAAATGTAAGAAGAAAGGAATACAAGTGTTTTTTGTGTTGCCTCCAAAAGCACGTACTTCCTACAGCTTGCTATTGCCTGTGTTTAACGCCATGCCTGAAGGAAGCAAAATTGAACTGGCAGACATTAGAAAATATCCGAAATTTTATTCGATAGAATATGGTTATAATTTCCATCATCTCAACTACAAAGGCGCTCGATTATGTAGCCAAGAATTGGCGAAACAATTGATTCCATTATTAAAAAGCGAGGAAAATAACTAAACCATCTTTGGTGCTTTATGCACTTTAAATGCAAAATATCTCTGAAGAAAATAGGACGTTGTAATAACAATTGCTGCGGTCAACATTCTCGCCATAAAAAGGCGAAACTGAAATACTTCGACAAATAATTTTAAGAATCCTGTGTTCATCGCAACACATAATGCCACTACTGTTAAGTAGTTTATCATTTGATTTCTGCCACGCACTAAAGAATTTGTCCATACTACATATCGACTTAAAAAAAATCCTGTGCCCGTGCTAATCATAAATGAAAAAAACAAGGCTGCAATATGCGGACTGAAAGTAAAAAATGGTGTTACAAAATTCCGTTCGTGAAAAATAAAATGATAGGAGATAAAAAATAAAGACATATCAAAAACAAGATTTATGCCGCCACATGCCATATATAAATAGCTTTGCTCTGGAATAAACATAAAAAACCATCGTCTGATGGTCAATAAAATATCTCGTATTATTTTGGCAATTGCTCGTAACACTTTCAACAAATATACAATTTTTGTATGATATGCTTATGAGGAAAGCAAGTCTGCATAGTGCAAATTTGTGATTTTTAACGAAAATGGCTTATTGCTGCATACAAATGCGCTATACTGTTCTACTATTTGTAATTTTTTGTAGTGGAATAAGACATCATCACAGACAATTTGATGTTCGTCTGTTGCCGTGTATTGTTTGTGTGTTTTTGATAATATTTCAACACCTCTGCCATCACATTTAATAGCGCTTTCTTTTAATGACCACATATCGAAAAAACTTAGGTTCTGGTTTTTTGCTGTCTTTATCTCATTCCATTCTTCATCATTAAAATATTTTTTAAATAATTCAATATTGATGTTTCGATGTTTTTCAATATCAATGCCCACTTTGGCATCTTGTGCTATTGCACAAATCACAAATTCGCCGGAATGGGAAATATTAAAGTCAAGAGCATCATTAAGCATTGGCCTGTCTTTCCTACCAATCACTACGTCTTGCAATGAATATTGGACTTGCAAATTTTGAAATGCATGTTTGAGCAATAATTTCCCAAGCAAAGATGCTTGTGCGCTTTCCATGTGTTTGTAGGCATTTATTTCATTTTGAAAAATTTGAGGCAACCCAACTAATTGTCGTTGAAAAACAGCATCAATTAATTCCTGAGTGTGCTGTATATAGAATATGTCAATCTTGTTATTCATTTCATTTATACAGCATTTAAAAAAATGATTTATCTACTAATAACATTCATTTTCATCTTTATATAAGTGGCTACATTTTCATTTTCATACAAAAAAAAATGTTTACCTTCAAATGATTTGATGTCTATATAATTTACAAAAAACTTACGCCAACCTTGCATTTTTTCATTCGATACATTTCGTACATCTTGATCTCCGAATAATATAGACGCTGGAACATCAATAGCAGCAATACTTTCAAACGATTCATTAAACTGCTGCAACAGTTCAAAATCTGTTCGTAATATAGGCTCATAGAATTCCATCAACTCTTTATGCTGCAAAAGTTGTGCGGGAACGCCGTCATACTGCTGCACAACTTTCCAAAAATCTGCTGAAGAAATGCCTACAATATTTGGTTCTTGTTTATAGGCATCAGGACTTAATCGCGATGACAAAAACAAATGCTTTGGCATTTGTATATTTTCTTGTTGTAATTTATGTGCCAATAAATATGCGATTGCGGCACCCATACTATTGCCGACAATACAATATTCATTAGGTATTTGGCGTTGCAATTGCGCATAAATATCATCAACGGCTTGGTAAATATTTTTAATAAACGGCTCACTGATTCTGTCACTCCTTCCGGGCAACTCAAATGCGATGCTTTCAATTTCTGGTAATAAATTTTGCTGTAAATTACGAAATGCATATTTGTCACCGCCAGCATGATGCAAGAGTATCGCTTTCATCTACTATTTAGTTTTTTACAGTTGGCAATTTCTTATCAATTTTTTTGAACCAGCGCATCAATGCATTATCTGTTGCTTGAATTTCATGCCAATCGCCTTGGAAAGAATGTTCCATTTCTTGGTTAAACATAATATCTGCCATTGTGATGGCTTGTGTAGTATCTACAGTGCCTCCACCATAATAAGTATCAATCAAATATTGATGCAAATCTTTTGGCGTATTGTGTTGGTGAATGATTTCCATTTTCAATTCTGCACCTATATGCTTTTCCATTAACGACAAATACTCACCACTCATCATGCTATCAAATCCTTGCTCGCGATAAGGTTTGTTGATGTCCACTTTTTGTCCAGCCTCTAAGCCTAAAACTTTTGCTGCTTCAATTTGCATATATGCTAACAAGGTTTCTCGAGTTGCAATTGTTTGCGTGTTGGTAGATGCAGTTTGATAATTTGAATCGTGTATTTCAATTTTATTATTGCTTGTATGCGTATTCGATGAGTGTGCAAAATGTATCGCTTGTCTTACCGGATTTTCCCAATATACTTTTTGATTCCACGCATACGATGGCAAGGCAACTCTATTTATTTTTTTATGTAGATAAAATATAGACCAATCTATTTTTACATCAGCACAATATAATTGTTGAAGTGTTTTATGAAAATAAGAGATATCGTTTTCCTCTCGCTTGGCAGAAGGCAACCACAGCGCGTTTGAGTTCGTATTTGATTGTTTCGCCAAGCTAATTAACACAGGATTTGGTCCTACTTCTATATATACTTCGTAATTATTTTTTTGAAGATAATCGACACCTTTTGCAAACTGAATGGCATGTCTAATATGATTTGCAAAGTAAGCAGCAGACAAGTCTGCTTTCGTTATTTCTTTGCCTGTCAAATTGGAAACTACAGTAATTGCTGGCTGTTTGAAAGAAAATTGCTGTGCAAATATTGTAAATTTTTCTACAATCGGCTCCATCAAATAAGAATGAAATGCGTGCGACACTTGCAAAGGAACTGCTTTTATTTTATGCTCTTGCAGCATAGCAACAAAAGTAGCAACGTCTTCTTTTTTACCAGAGATGGTACAATTTTTTATTGAGTTTACTGCGGCTAAATTTACATTTGAATTTTCTAGAAAAGGTTGTAATGTTTCTTCATTACAAAACACGGACGCCATGTTTCCTTCATGCATAGGTAGTGAATTCATCAAGGCTGCGCGTGCAATAACTAATTGCACTGCATCTTTCAAATCAATAGCATTTGCGATAGTCAATGCGACAATTTCTCCTATGCTATGCCCTATTAATGCAGATGCGTGCACGCCGAAGCTCATCCACAATTTTGCGCTAGCATATTCCACTACAAACAATGCTGCTTGTGTGTATTTTGTTTGATGAATTAGGTTTTTGTCTATGCTGTCATTCCACAAAATATCTTTAATCGAAATTTGCAAGGCTGACTTCATCATCTCATCGCATTCATCAATAGTTTGCTTGAATATATCAAAGGTGTCGTAATAACTTTTACACATGCCAAAGTACTGTGCACCTTGACCTGTAAACATAAAAACGACTTCCTTATTTCTATTCAAGCTTGGTTGTGAGACAGCATATTTTTCCGATTTTATATCTTGTACAAAATCCGTCAAACCCTCAATGATTGCTTGTTTATTGTTAGCTACAATGCTAAATTTATAATCAAAATTATTTCTATGGTTTTGCAATGTAAAACAGATTTCTGTTAATGAATTTTCTTGCCAATCTGTCTCCGACAAATATTTATTTGCTAAACTTTTTAAAGCATGTGCATCTTTAGCGCTCAACACAAAATGCAATGGCGAAGGCACTTCATCGCTTTTTGATTTTGGTGGTGCTGCTTCAAAAATCATATGTACGTTGGTGCCAGAATAGCCAGATAAATTAATTGCAGCACGCATTGGCTTTGCAATATCGCTTTGCCATTTGATACTTTCAGTATTTACCTTTGCTTGGATCGTATTCCAATCGACGTCTTCATTTAAAGCTGCTATATTTATTTGCGCTGGTATTTGTTGATGTTTTAAAATTTCGATTACTTTAAAAATCATCGGCATTCCAGTACCTGCTTCTAAATGGCCTATATTTGCTTTTACTGAACCTACATAAATCGGCTTTGCTCTGCCAGTATAAGCATCTTGAATGGCCTGTATTTCCAATGCATCTGTAAAACGATTGCCAATGCCATGTGCTTCCACATAGTCGATATCATTTACAGAAAGTTCTGCATTTTTCAATGCTTCTTTTATCGTTTCGATTTGTATTTCAGGATTTGGCGCAGTAAAGCCATTGCTTCTACCATTGTGTTTTACGGCTGAGCCTTTAATAATTGCCTCAATGTTATCATTGTCATTTGTAGCATCTTGCAAACGCTTTAACAACACCACACCACAACCTTCGCCACGTACATAACCATTGGCATCATTGGCAAATGCATTACATGCATCATTTGGCGAAAGCGAACCCAATTTAGACAAGCCGACAAATGGCTCTGGTGTCAACAATAAATTTGCAGAAGCAACAATTGCTGTGTCAATGATTTTCTTATTCAAATCTTCATTTGCTAAATGCACGGCTAATAAAGAAGAAGCGCAAGCAGCATCTAATGCAAAACTAGTGCCTTTCAAATCATATAAATAGGAAACTCTGCCACAAGCAGTACCGAAAGGAATGCCTGTTGTATCATACACATCGACAGTATCTAAACTGCCACTGCGAAAACGCGCTTGAATATAATCAGAATTGCCGAGAGCAATATACACACCTGTGTTGCTGCCTTTCAATGTATCTGATGCAATGCCTGCATTTTCAATTGCTTGATACACGACTTCTAATATCATGCGTTGTAATGGATCGATGGACTTTGCTTCACGTGGTGATATGCCAAAAAAATCTGCATCGAAAGCACGTACGTCATTATCCAAAAATGCACCAAACTGAGCTACAGTTTTTCCAGGAATCGAAACATCTGCACTATAAATTGCATCTACATCAAATCTATCTTTCGGAATTTTTGAAAATACGCTTCGTTGTGCTGATAATAAATTCCATAATTTTTTTGTCGAATCGATGCTACCAGCCAAGCGAACGCCAGTGCCAATAATAGCAATCGGCTCTTTTGGTAATGCTATATTTTCTTTAGCATGTGCTAATTCTAATTCCAGCTTTTTTATTTTTATCAGAGACTTTTGTAATATCTCTTGCATTTGTTGTAATTGTTCGCTCATAGTGTTTAACGTTTATCTGAATTAAAAGCAAAATCATTTAATCGACTTTGCTGCTTAATTCTTTCATCAAATCTTCTAATGATAAATTTTTCACTTGTGTTTCAATATCATCTAGTCCAGCACTAGAAGGTGTTGATGATATTACGTCTGAAGATTCATTGGCAAATTGCTCATTTAATTTTAGTTCATTGGCAATAAAGTCTGCTAATTTTTGCACAGTTGGATATTGCCAAACAACAGCAACGTTAAACGTCAAATTAAAATCCGCTTGTAGCTTGTTTTTTAATTGCAAAGCATGCAAGGAATCGATGCCTAATGCTTTAAATGTTTCATCTTCTTTTATTTTAGAAACAAGAAGTTTCGTCGCCGTAGAAATATGTTGTTTGATATGTTCTTTAATGTGTTTTTTATATTCATCAATATTTGCAAACGAGATACTTTCCGCTTGCTGTTCCTCGTGTGTGGACTGTACTACTTTACTATAAAAATGATTGTGCAACACGGCGTGATTAAAATTCGACCATTTAGAAAAGTCTATTTCCATTGCCATGATTTGTGTTGCATCACTTAAAAATAAAGTATCGAAATAAGCGTATAGCTCATTTGGTTGAATAGCGGTAACACCTTGTTCAGCGAGTCTATCTGCACGATTTTCTTGGCGTGCCGCCAATCCGATAGCTGCTATTGTTCCAAAATCTACTGCTAATGCTTCGAGCTGATTGGCGCTACGGTAATGCGCTAAACTATCCATAAAAGTATTGGCCGCATTGTAGTTAGCTTGTCCGGCAGAACCAACAATGCCTGCTGCAGACGAATACAAAACAAAGAAATCTAAAGATTGATTTTTTGTCAACTCGTGCATATTCCAAGCTCCTATTGCTTTGGTAGTAATTACTGATTCGAATTGAGCTTTGGATAAATTTTCGAACGCAGCATCGTCTAAAATTCCTGCCGCATAAAAAACACCAGCTACTGAAGGTGCTGAAGAAATGGCATCTTGCAAGGAAGCAAAATTACTTACGTCAGCAATAACATCATTAATATAAACACCTTCTGATTTATATTTTTCAAATATTGATTTTGCTTCTTCTTTTGCACCACTGCGACTCAAGACCAAAATGTTTTTAGCCTGCTGTTGCACTAACCAATTTACAGTATATAAACCTAAGCCGCTTGTGCCACCCACCACGACATACGTTTTATCTTGTTTGATGCTTTTTGAGCGCTTAGGCAATGTTGAAATTTTCTCTATGTTTGATGCATAGCAAGTCTGTTTTCTGATGGCAATTTCTTTATATATATCATCTACAAAAACCAAGCTAGCAAGTTGCTTACTATCTATATCTTTTAATTCATTAGCAATATCGATTTGTAAAAAGTTTATTTCTTCATGTTCATTCTCTAATGTACGCAAAACACCTGTCATCATTGATGAATTCAGGTTTGCAGCTGTATCATTCAG
>JADKZZ010000056.1 GCA_020848475.1 Chitinophagales bacterium
TAACAAAATTATATTATGCGCAAAATCCAAATTGCCTTTTTGATGCAAAAGCAGCTTACTTAAAAGCTTTTGAATTAGAAACTAATCCAAAAAAGCAAAAGAATTTTTCGACGCCATTAAATGATTTGTCAGGCTATCTATTTAATGAAGCATTGAACAGATTTAATGCTAAAAAGTATGATGATGCTTACACACATTTTGATGCCAGCAGAACAATTAATGAATTTTTGTTTTCTAAAAATTTAGTGAGCACAATCGATACAAATGCTATTTATGCAACGGCAATGGCTGGCGCAAATGCAAACAAAATCGCTGAAGTAAAACCATTGTTGGAAAAATTAATAACAATGAATTATGACAATCCTGCTGTTTATGAGACCTTGGCACAAGTGTATGAAACAGAAAAAAATACAGATGCTTTGAAAAAATTGGTGAGTGCAGGTTTGAAAAAATATCCTAATAGTAAGAACTTACAAATCTATGATTTGAATGCAGCCTTAGACAATACTGATGTGAATGAGTCTATCGTAAAATTTGAAGCGGCATTGGCAACAGATCCTAAAAATGCTTCAATTGCATTCAATTTAGGTGTATTGTATGACAAAGTGCAAAACACAGCGAAAACAAAAGAGTACTACCAAAAAGCAATCGAATTAAAACCTGATTATGGTGATGCTTATTTCAACTTAGGTGTAATGTATTTCAATGCTGGTGTAGTTAAAAATAAAGAAATGAATGCCGTCGATGATACAAAAGATAGAGATGGAAAAATTTATGAAGGTTTGAAGAAAGAACGCAATGATTTATTTCAATTAGCATTGCCTAACTTAGAAAAAGCATATGCAATCGATCCTAAAAATATAGACTATAAAGCCAACTTGAAAAAAGTGTATGCGAGCATGAATATGTTAGATAAAGCTAAAGCTTTAGATTAACGCAATCGAAATAATTATAAAAAAAAGGTCGAACGAAGTTCGACCTTTTTTTATATAGTTGATACAGAAAATTACATTAAAAGTTACAATACATATTTACCATGTGATGTGTAATTTTACATTGAATCTTCGCGAGGTGAGATAATTAGGAATTGCCCATAAGTTATTCTCCGTATCTTTTATCCAACGGTATGAAAGCGTATTTCGAATTCCAATAATATTAAACACTTCAAAGCTTGCCCAAATATTTTCAAACTTGCTTCCAAAGCTATTAGGCTTTTTCACAGCACGTTTTGCACCATTTAATAGTAATGCCGAAAATCCGATATCTAAACGGCGATAAGGTGGCATTTTCAATACATCTTTATATCGATTTTTATCTGGTGGGCCAAATGGCAAACCTGTGCCAATGACTAAATTAAAATGCACTTTAAAGCGTTTGTATTTTTCAATATAATCTTGAAAGTATAAACTCACAAACAAAGCTTGATCTGTTGGTCTGCGAATATAACCTGGATAATTTGTTAAGGTGTCTGTGATTCTGTTATTTGTAAAATTTGGGCTATTATAAATTTTACCTAAGCTATCTCGATAGGTATAATACATATCGTTGTTCAGGTTTTCTCGTGTGTTTAAATACGATAATGTAATCCAAGAATCTGCGCCTTTTATCATTTCACCAAACAAGCGTACATCAATGCCTGTTGCATATCCTTTAGCGTCATTATTTGCAAAATATCTAATGCGTACATCTTGTATTTCGTATGGATTTAGGTTGCGAATATGTTTATAATATGCTTCAGCCGTTAGTTTAAAATTTCTTTTTTTGATTTTAAAATTATAGTCTGCACCAATTACAACATGATAGGATTGCTGCGCCTTAATGTTTTTATTAATGTTTCCATCAAAGCCACGCAACTCTCTGTAAAATGGAGGTTGTACATACATGCCACCAGCCAATCTAAAGGTAACGTCACTTTTTAATTTTGGATGATACAAGAGTTGAACTCGTGGGCTCACTAAAAATTCTTTATTGACATTCCAAAAATTATAGCGCACACCAGCAGTGAGTATTAATTTTGTTGAATCGGTGTTTATGATATTCCACGTGTCTTGAAAATAACCATGCACACGAAAGGAAGTAAGATTATTTGCTGTTTTCAGTCGATACGGAAATTGAATAGATGTGCCAGAATAGGGAATTGAATATCCCGCTGAATCGATGCGCTGCCATTCGCTTAGCTCATCATTAATTTTCTCAAACTGAAAAGTCGAACCCCATTCTAATAGATGTTTTTCTTTCTCGTTTTTTTTGTCTTTAATAATATATTTTCCAATGTGAGAAAAATTGCTTACAACAGCGTCTAATTTATTACGAGCCCAATCTTGAAATGTACCTATACCTAAATTATCTTTTACATTTCCAAAATTATCACTTGATGGATCAATTTCTATTTCATCTAAAGAATAATAGCCTGTGATATTAAATGTTTCCGATTCGCGCATCTTCCAAAACGTAGTTAAAAATTTTAAACTCAGTTTTGTGTTAGGCAAATATTTATAAGAAATTCCCAACATAGTATTTTGAAATCTATCTTTTTCGCCGCCATCAAAATCTACTAAAAATCGAATGAGTTTATCAAAAGTGCCTGCACGTGTTTCTTCTGTAACTGGCGTAAATTTAAAATCGTTGAAAGAGTGATTGACAAGAATTTCAATATCGTGTTTTACATTTGGTTTTATATGAAAGTCGGCTTGCACGTCAAAAAAGTTTGGATTGTATTCGCCTTTCTTATCTAAGCTTCCTAATAAATAGCCATTAGATTTATAACGCAGACCTACGAGATAGGTGAATTTTGCATTCTCATTAGCGGTATCTTTTTTCGGATATGCTGCACCTTCAACATGTGCATTTACACCTAGTATTGATGCCATGACAGAGCCTTTAAATGTCGTAGGATTTTTGTATTTTATGTTTAATACAGATGACATTTTATCGCCATATTTAGACTCGAAACCGCCACCAGAAAAGCTGAGTTTGTCTGTTAAATCTAAATTGGTAAAGCTCAATCCTTCTTGTTGACTACTAGACACTAAAAATGGTCTGTAGATTTCAAAATCATTGATATACACCAAATTTTCATCGTAATTTCCACCACGAACATTATATTGACCAGATAATTCATTGTTTGATTGTACACCTTGACCCATCGTCTTTACTAAAGTGCCAGCATCGCCTGTTGGATTTGGAAAATATTCCGCACTTTTAGCTTCAATAACAGACTTTCCAACTTCGGTTTTTGTAGCAGTAATTTCAACTGTGTCGATGGCATAATCGCCTTTAGATAATGTGATATCTTTATATATAGTAGCTTTATTGGAAGGAAATAAGACAATGGATTTTCTGAGGTATGCTAATCCAGAAAACTCTATCACACAAGAGTCATCATATTCTACTTCAATAGCATAATAGCCTTTATGACTTGTTGTCGTGCCATTGGTGGTTCCAACTTGAATCACAGAGACATTTGAAATAGCATTATTATTTTCGTCACTTATTTTTCCTTTTACGACTAATCTTGTTTGTGCCGAAATAGTAATACTAAAAAGCAGGAGAGTAGTTAATATAATGATTTTTTGCATCATAGTATAAACGATGAAAATTACACTATATTTTTTAATAGTTGAATAGTCTGTTCAGGATTTTCTGAATTAAAAACAGTATTGCCGGCAACTAATACATTGGCACCAACTTCTACAAGTTTTTTTGCATTTTGTAAAGAAACACCACCATCAATTTCAATTAAAGCAGTAGCATTTTTTTTCTGAATTAATTCTTTCAGCGCAGCAACTTTCGTGTATGTATTTTCTATAAATTTTTGACCACCAAAGCCAGGATTTACACTCATGATACACACTAAATCGATATCATTGATAATGTCTTCTAAAAGATGAATTGGTGTGTGCGGATTGATGGCTACACCAGCGCGCATATCAACGCTATGTATTTTTTGTACAGTCCGATGTAAGTGCGTACAAGCTTCTACATGCACCGTTAAAATATCAGCGCCAGCTTGTTTGAAATTGTCAATATATTTATCTGGTTCGACAATCATCAAGTGCACGTCAAATGTTTTTGTTGTTAGCTTGCGCATGGCCTGTATTACCGGCAATCCTAGCGAAATATTTGGCACAAAAACGCCATCCATCACATCAACATGTATATAGTCCGCTTCACTACGGTGCAGCATTTCAAAATCAGTACTTAAGTTTGCAAAATTTGCAGATAAAATCGATGGTGCTATGATAGGTTTATTCATTGCAGTAAAGATAAAAAGTTATTTGTTAATAGTTATTAGTAAGCATACAATTTAAATCAATAAATAGACATAGTTTTTGTGTTATTCAAATGATAGTATAATAATATGAAGTATGATGCAAGGCCTCTAAATATTGACCCATTGGATGATGAATAGATAAACCACTTGCAAATCGTTCACCAATAATTTTTGTAATTCCTGAAGGTATAAATCCAAGTGCCAAAACAATTCGACAAAAAATA
>JADKZZ010000057.1 GCA_020848475.1 Chitinophagales bacterium
AATATTTCTATTTATTACTTCTCTACTACGGTATAAATGGCGTTCATTATTTTCTCTAAATTTGCTGGATAGTTCACCCAATTTTTATCAGATTTTGGTGAATAAATGGCCAATTTTATTTTATGTTTTTTCTGTCCTACTGTCAAAGACACTTCGAGTGGCACTGGCTGTGGCGACTTAGAAAAACGTTGGTTACACGCAGCATCTTCATCTATACAATCATAGTCTTCATTGAAATCAAAAAAGCCCATATCTACTATGTATTGCGCCAGTTTTGTCAATTCATCTTTCGATATTTTTTTCTCGCTTCGTTGGACACCATCGTTTTTAGATTTTGTCTCTCGTTGAATATTTCCGGTATGCAAAATAGAAATTCTATCATATATTTTTGAATCGCCATTAGCGATAACACCGCCACCATTTACAAAAATATCAATAAACTCTGTTGGATTGATAACAATTGGAACTTTAATATTCAAAGCCTGCATAATACTATCAAGTCTCCTTTTGTTGGCAGAGTGTAAGGAATCCGCTTCTTTATCATATTGTGCATAAGCTGCTTTCATTTGCACATTTTCAGTTTCTGTATTTTTATTCGTAGCAATTCTATTCACTGGAATTTCCGCTTCTATTTGCTCTTTCGATTTCGGCAAAGGCTCATTTTTTCTATGGTATGTTGCATTATTATTGACGACTGGTGTCGTTTCAAACGTAAACTCTCTAAATCCTTTAGCAGTATCTAATTTTTGTTTTGTTGTGTTTGTTGTAATAGGCGTCATTGAAGGCTTGCTCGACGTTTCTTTTTCTTTGCTTTTAACAATAGGTTTGTTAGAAAAATCTTCCGTAGTAATTTTTTGCTTTGGTTTTACCGTATCATTTACTACTTTTTTTACTGGAGATGTTACTACATTTTTTTCTTTGTTCGGCACACTCGTTTTCGTTTTTGATTTCAAATCAATGACAGCCTCTTTAGGCTTTACGGCAGTACCTTTTAAAGCATTTTTTATAATAGGTTTTGTTGAAAGTTCTTCCAAATTACTGGTGTCAATTTTTTTGAAATTATAATTTGGATTGCTTACTGGTTTTTGTGTTACGTCTATCGATTCGATTTTATTTTTTTCGAGTGCATTTAAATCTTTTGTGGTACCACTTTGGCCATGTACAGTCTTGTTCCACAAATCGTCAAATTGTTTTTTCGAATTGTTCGATTGTGCGAATGCGCATTGCATTACATAGCAACATATCCAAAATAAAAGTGTAGTTTTTTTCATCTCTAAATAATTTAATATATTAATCAACTATACCTTTTAGCATTGGCACAAAGGTACATGTAGAAAGTGTTTCTTTTTCAAATTCGTTGCTTGCTAATCGAGTGATGCGAATCATTTCCTGCGTATCACCATCACCAAAAGGTATGACCATTATGCCATTTATTGCCAACTGTTTTAGCAGTTCTTTCGGAATTTCAGGAGCTGCTGCTGTAATGATAATTTTATCAAAAGGTGCAATTGCTGGCAATCCTTTAAAACCATCACCATAATAGGTATGAACATTTGAATAATGAAAATGTTTTAAAATTTTTTCTGCCTTTTTTGATAATGGCTGATGGCGCTCGATGGTATATATTTCAGCATTCAGCTCTGCTAATACTGCTGATTGATAACCTGAGCCAGTGCCAATTTCTAGCACCTTATCTCCTGCTTTTATGTTTAGTAATGCTGTTTGATAAGCAACAGTATAAGGGTTTGAAATTGTTTGACCACGACCAATTGAAAATGGTTTATTTTCATAGGCATCATCGCCATAAGTAGTTTCTATAAAAAGATGTCTTGGAATTTTTTCAATTACACTAAGCACTTTTTCATCATTAATGCCTAATGTTCTCAATTCTTGTACTAATCTTTTACGTAATCCTTGATGTCTGAACGTATCTTGCATGAGGCAAAATTAAACTTCTTTGTTGCCTTAATAAAGGAAAATGTATTCAATAATGTTAATAAATAAGACAAATACTACACTTTAAACACTAATTAATTTAAGCAAGCTTAAAAAAATTAACTATAGTACCGCAATTCGCACCATAACTTTGAAAACAGTGATTTGGTATCATATTTTAAAATAATTTGCAGATTGTGTAATATTTTTTAAAAGTGTTATACCAATAACACACAAAAAAAGCTATGAGAAATATTATTGCTTACCTGTTCTTACTATTTGGGAACACAGAACTAATAGGAAAGAGCATTTCTGGTATCGTTCAAGACGAGCAAAAGCACGCAATCGAATTTGCTAATATCATTTTACATAAACAAGATGACAAAAACTACATTAATGGAACAAGCACAGACAGCAGTGGTCAGTTTGAAATTAGTGGTTTAGATGATGGCAATTATTTTATAGAAATTGTATTCGTCGGTTATAAAACAGACACGGTTTCAGCTATTCGCATAGAGCAGCAAACACCTGTAGATATTGGCATTAAGACGCTCATTATCGAAGATAATTTACTAAAAGATGTTACCATATCTGCATCTCGACCAGTAATTGAGCGCAAAGCAGATCGCATCATTTATAACGTAGAAAATAGCGCAAAGGCAAATGGCGAAAATATTATGGATTTACTTCGCACTGTGCCTGGCGTAACCGTGAGTGGCAACGACCAAATACGCATCAATGGAAAAAGCGATGTGCAAGTAATGATTAATGGAAAAGTAGAGCAATTAAACACAGAACAACTCGCCAGCTTATTAAAATCGATTCAAAGTAGCAATGTAAAAAAAATAGACGTGGTCAGCAATCCATCAGCGCGATATGATGCAGAATCAAAAGGTGGCGTTTTAGAAATTCAATTGAAGACATCTCAAAGCACTGGCGTGAATGGCTCCGTATATGCTAATTATCGTCAGAATAAATATGCCAGCACAGATGTAGGATTTAACATCAACGTAAATTATAAAAAATTAATACTCAGCACGAATTACAATTTTGGTTTACAAAACAATTATCAGCAAAATACATACACGCGCGACTTTAGCAATGACAGCACCAAACTTCGATTTGCTGAATCTAGTTTTGCAAAAAGTAAATTCATGAGTAATTACGCCAATCTAAGCCTCAAATACAATATCAACGATAAAAATACTATTGGCATTGGTGGTGAAATTTTTCAATTTTATGACCCAAGTTCCGCATTTTCAAACTTGAATATTATCGACAATATGTATATTTCCGAAAATATCAATGCTAAACAAAAAACAGAAAACAGTTCTTATGGCAAAGGCATTAATCCTTCCGCTAATTTTAATTTTAGAAGCCGATTAGATAGCCTCGGTAGCACATTGGAATTGGTGTATGATTACACCTATTCTAACTTATATACGAATAGTCAGCTTGACATGGCATTCTTTGATTCTATTGACAATGAGAAACCTATTCCTCATCAAATTTTCAAACAGGACAATCCATATATCGTCAATTTACATACGGCAAGATTGAATTACAACAAGCCAGTAAAAAAAGGACATGAGCTCGAATTCGGTGTGAAATTTACTTGGACAAAAACAACAAATGATATTCAATATAAAAATTTTAACGGCACTGATTTTATCTACGACAGTAGTAAATCTAATAAGTTTCAATACATTGAAAATATCAATGCCATCTTTACAACATGGAGCAAAAGCTGGAAAAAAGGCTGGAGTACTAACTTAGGATTGCGCATGGAACAAACCAATACGAATCAACGTTCCTATACATTAAATACATTGACAAAAAAACATTACTTTGATTTCTTTCCGAGCTTGTTCATTCAAAAAAATATCAAAGACAAACACAGTATCAATATTAACTTTAGTAGAAAAATTAAACGTCCTGATTTTAATGATTTGAATCCTTTTCAATTCTATTTAAGTCCATATTCTATTTGGACAGGCAATGAAAATCTAAAACCACAACTTGCCAATGTTACAGAGTTTACTTACACTTTCGACAATGCTTATAGTTTTTTTATTAGTCATGAGAATTTGAACAACAATTACACACACTTAATTTTTCAAGATGATAGTACAAAAATTTCTACTTATCGTGCTTCCAATTTTAAGGTGCGCAACAACTTAAATATTGGCGTAAATATTAATAAAGAATTATTTAAATGGTGGTCAATTTCTTACTCAGCACAATACATATTTTTTAGGTACAATTCAATAGTAAATAATTCACCTTTTAAAGTTACCTCGCACAAATTCCATATTTCATTGGACAACACATTTATATTGCCAAAAGATTTCACGATTAATGTATTTGGATTTTACACTTCACCACATTATGACGCTACAGATATCATGCTCAGCGATGGCATGTTAAATATTGCTGTTTCTAAATCATTCTTCGATAAAAAATTGAGAATTCGTTTGGCTGGTAATGATATTTTACGCACTAAAAACATGTCCTACACTACCAATTTTTTTAATGTCAATTCCAAGACAAAAAACAGATGGAGTTCGAGCTTTTTTAGCTTAAGCGTATCCTATAATTTCCAAAAAGGTAAAAAATTCCAAAATTCACGCGTCAATAAGAGTAATGAGGAAGAAAAAGGTAGAATTGGCGGGCAATAATATATTTCCAATTTACAAAACATAAAAAATTCAATCTACGTATTTGCCATTTTACGTTCAGTTATATTCTATTCTTTTTGTACTTTTGGAAATTAATTTTTCAATATGCAAATAAAATTTGGAACTGACGGCTGGAGAGCCATCATTGCACAAGAATTCACAACAGATAATGTTGCACGTGTAGCAAAAGCAACTGCACTTTGGGTAAAATCCACCTCTGCAACACCAAGCATTGCTATCGGTCACGACTGCCGTTTCGCTGGACCACTTTTCACTGAAGTAAGTATAAAAGTATTGTGTAACGAAGGCGTGAAAGTGTATGCTCACAAAGGCATCTGCGCAACGCCAATGATATCATTAGCTTGTGTAAAATTAAACACCAGTGCTGGCGTTGTTATTACGGCATCACACAATCCTCCGAGCTATAATGGTTTTAAGTTAAAATCAAATTTTGGCGGACCAAGCACGCCTGCAGAAATTGCAAAAGTAGAAGCATTAATTCCAGAACATGCAGATATTCCGAGTACGTCATTGGCGGCTTTTGAAGCACAAGGATTATTAGAATATGTTGACTTGGAAACTATGTATTTCAATCATGTCGAAGCTTCATTTGACATGAACGCAATCAGAAACAGCGGTATGATATTTGGCTATGACGCAATGTATGGTGCTGGCCAAAAAATTACACGTCGATTATTGCCGAGCAATTTAGTGTATTTACATTGCGAAGAAAATCCAGGATTTAATGGACAAGCACCAGAGCCATTACATAAAAATTTGTTAGAGTTTTCTAATCTCATCAAAAACTCAACTGATATTGAATTTGGATTTGCCAACGATGGCGATGCAGACAGAATTGGTTGTTATGACAACGAAGGCAACTTTATCGACTCGCATCACGTCATCTTATTGCTTATTCATTATCTACATAAATACAAAGGATTAACAGGAAAAGTAGCCATTTCATTTACTGTTTCCGATAAAATAAAAATCATGTGCGACGCTTATGGATTGCCATGCGAAGTTACGCCTGTTGGTTTTAAATATGTATGCGAAATCATGATCAATGAAGATGTATTAGTTGGTGGAGAAGAAAGTGGTGGCATTGCAATTAAAGGACACATTCCTGAACGCGATGGCGTGTGGATGGCATTAGTTTTAATGGAATTCATGGCCAAAACTGGTAAAACTATTAAAGAACTCATCGCTGAAGTTTATGCAGTGGTTGGCACTTTCGATTATGACAGATATGATTTACACATCTCTGAAGAAATAAAACAAAAAGTCATTGCTAAGTGCAAAAATGATGAATACAAAAGTTTTGGAAAATACACAATCGAGCGCAAAGAAGATATCGATGGGTGGAAATATTTCTTGCCAGATGGTGCTTGGGTGATGATACGTGCCTCAGGTACAGAACCAGTGTTGCGTGTGTATGGACAAGCAAAGGACAGAGCAGCAGTTATCGAATTATTAGACACGGTAAAGGCTGTCCTTTTATCATAACACAGACGTTTACTCTCTTAAAAATGCCGAATATTATATTCGGCATTTTTCATTTTATTTCGATATCTTTATTATAGGCAGCTGCTATATGAAGATAAGAAAACACATACTGCTATGTATTTTTATTGCTTTTAGTAGTGTTCTGCACTCGCAGACTCGAGTGATAGACAGTTTATTACATAAAATAAATACTTCAAAAAATAACAACCAAAAACTTACAGATTTACTTCTTTTATTCGAGCAACATCATAGCATACAAAAAGATACTTTATTACAATACGCAATGATTGCTCAACAACTAGCAACACAAAGCACAAAAGTAAACAAAGGTTTAGCTCAAATTGCATTTTTAAATGCGCAGCTTAGATTTAATATTACAGACACTGTATTAAAAATTATAGCCATTGAGTTGACAAAATATAATGCTGCCAAACAGACTGAAAGAAATATATATTTTCAGTTGGCTCAACTTAAAAGTGAAGCTTATAACTTACAATCTGATTATGTTGATGCGGCTGAAATATTATATACTAAAATAAAGTTTGCAGAAAAGTACAAAGACACAGCAAACATTGCTATATCATATAATTCTTTAGGAGAAATTGCTTATAATAGAAATCAACTCGACGAAAGTTTATATTGGCTTAAAAAGGCCATTTCAATTACTAAAAAAGGAGAAAAATATACTGCACAAAATGCGGTCAGCTATATTAATTTGGCTGGATTATTCAATTGGTTAGACAAAATAGATTCTGCAAAATATTATATCGATTTATCAATTCCGATATGTAAGAAAATAGATAATTTATATTATTTATGCTACGCATATTTGGCATTATCTGATTACTATAAAAAAAACAAACAATACAAAGAAGCAGAATATTATATGTTGGAAGCAATGTCGCTTCGTGAAAAAACGGAAGGTAAAATAATATTTTCAAACGAGCAACTTGCATTAGGCAATTTGTATTACAGATCAAGACAGTATGACAAAGCAATTCAAGTGTTTAAAAGTGGAATTGCTTACGATGATTCTGTCAAGCAGTTTGGCAAAAAAAAATACAATGCAAAATCTAACTTGGAAGTAAAGCAATATTATTACAAAGGCTTGGCAAAATGCTATAAAGCAACAAACAGAGCAATTTTATATGGCGAAATGCTCGAAAAATTTATTGCAACGAACGACACTCTAAATCAGCTAAATGCGGTCAGTGCATTGGCAGCATTGCAAGTACAATACGAAACTCAAAAAAAAGAAAATACGATCATTCAACAGCAGTTGGATTTATCTAAAAAAAATAATCTTATCTACAGCATCATCGGTAGCATAGTTGCACTTGCAATTATTTTTATAATTTTATTTTGGAGTTATAAAAGCAAACAAGAATTAAAATTACAACAACAAATTGAAGAAGATAAATGGCAAACACAACAAGAAGTTGCCAAAGCAGAAGAAAATGAACGCAGTAGAATTGCCGCTGACTTGCACGATAATTTAGGAGTTTATGCAGCTTCCATCGCGTCAAATTTATCCAACATACAAATTGATAATGAAAATAAAAGTAATAGAATCGCATTAAATGAATTACGAAATAATTCACAATCTATAGTCACTCAACTCAATGACACGATTTGGGTTTTACAAAAAAACACTATTTTACTTACAGCAATTAGTGATAGAATAAAATTATTAACTAATAGAACGCAAAAAAGTTTTCCAGCTATTCAATTCAATATTACAGAAGATATTGAAGATGATATATTATTTACTGCTTCAAATGCTTATCAACTTTATCGCATCATGCAGGAAGCCATTAACAACGCTTTAAAACACAGTCAATGCACACAAATAAATATAAAAATAGTTAGCAATAAAAAATGGACAATTGAAATTCATGATAATGGCATCGGCATAGATACCTCAGTGCTTAACGATTCAAATACAGGAAATGGCTTGAAAAATATGACATCGCGAGCAATAGCTGCCAATTGGAACATTAAATGGAAATCAGATTTAAAAGGTACTTTTGTTATCATATCTCCTACTATAAATTAATTATTTACCATTTTAGAAAAGATTGATAAATTTAAAAAAATTACGATGAGCTTCCGTATTGCTGTCACTGAAGATAATGCCATTAACAGGAACACATTCATGCAAAAAGTACAACAAATGCATGATGTGAAAATGGTATTTATTGCAGAAAATGGAAATGAGTGCTTAGCAGAATTAAAAGGCTTACCACACAACATTTTACCACAAGTCATATTTATGGATTTAGAAATGCCTGTGATGAATGGTATTGAAACGATACAAATCGCAAAAGCGTTGTATCCAAATATTCACTTTATTGTATTAACGGTTTTTGACGACGATGATAAAATATTCGAAGCTATAAAAGCTGGTGCATCTGGCTACTTATTAAAACATGAGCCTGCAAATATTTTACATGAAGCTTTAATTAATGTAATTGAATCTGGTGGCGCACCAATGAGTCCTGCTATTGCACGTAAAACATTGAAATTATTAAGCAATACTACAAATTCTATTTCTGTAAATACGGAAAATGCTTTCCCTAATTTTATAACAGAAAGAGAAAAAGAAATTTTGAAACATACTATAAATGGTTGGGACGCTAAGCGTATAAGTATGGAAATAAATGTTAGCGTGCTGACTGTGAGAAAGCACATAGCTAATATTTATGAAAAACTACACGTGAGTTCAAAAGCGCAAATCATAACATTAGCACATAAAAACAAATGGATATAGGATAAATTTCCAAAATGGAGATTAGCTCACAATCTAGCCTACTACAAATTAAGTATTGATAACTTTCGTGGCTTATCACATCTTTATGTATCCAAAAATAATAAACTTATGAAAAAGCTAACTTTTCTCCTCGCTATCTTGTGTATTACCATATGCATATCAATTTCATCTTGCAAAAAAGATGCTTTAGAAAAACAGCAGCAACGTATCGATGAAATCATTCCTGCAAAATATTTAGATACATTAAAGAAATTAGGTGCAACCATTAATACCGGTATAAAACCTCCTAATATAGAAGGCATATATTACTTAAATCCAGCTAAATTAAAAGCATCAAACATACCAGGCAGCGTAGTTGGTAGTATATTTGGCAGTGTAAAAATAAAATTCAGTACGCAAAATAATGATGATTTTAGTATACAATATATTTCAAACCAAGGTAGCCTATCAGACACATCACAGTTTACTGCTATTTCGGGCTCAGGAAATAAATTTACAGTGTACGGTAGAACAAAAGCAACTACAAGCTATAATTCCGATTACGCTTTTTTCTCGATAGTATTTTCTGGTGAAAAAGACGGCTCAACTATTAAAAATTTAGAATGGTCATTTATTAATTCAGATGATTCACATGGTGGCTCTACCTTTATAGAAGAAGGACAATCTCGTGTGATTTATGATGGAGACTTTAATTCTGAATCAATTACAACACTTAGGAAAAATGGAACTCAACCTATGCAAACTAATCCATCTTCAATATATAGAAGATAAGACATCAACCATATTTTTTTTTCATAAAGCGGAGCTTGTCTAGTATATAATTAGGCAAGCTCTATTTGTTGATTAGTATAAATAATTATTTATGCGTATTTTAGTGATGTTGCTATGAATAGAAATTACAACATCTTGTCCAATGTATTGCTTTTGTCTTTCGCGTTGTTTTGCTTTCAACAAGGATTTTCAATTGAAAAAAGAAAAATCAAAAAACAGAAAATCGAAAACGAAATTACGGAAGACACAGCACGCTACAAAATACATCTAGATACTGTTATCAATGGCAATAACATTGAAATACATGCAGACACTATCTTCAACAAAAAATACGAGTTTAAAAAAATTATAAAGTATAGCGAAACAATTGCTGATACAACATGGCAAACAAAAGATGTGTATAGTGTCAATTTTAAAAAAATAGAACACATTGATTATGTACCAACAGATCCTGCCTATGCTTATACTGGAAAAATAAAAATGTCAAAACCGTATTCCTTTTTTAGTCCATCGGAAGTACTCAATAAGCCTCGTGTAGCATTGGTGTCTGGCATGGTCGCTGGCTTGTATGCTGGCGCTAATGCATGGTGGAGCGCAGCTTGGTATTCAAAATATGACAGAGGAAAATTCCACCTATTTAACGATTGGGGCGAATGGAATCAAATGGATAAGATTGCACATGCTTATAGTTGTTATTTTGAATCAAAATGGCATTATGATTTATATAGATGGGCTGGCGTTAAAGAAAAAAATGCCATTTGGATTGGTATGCTCATGGGAAATGCTTGGCAATTATCTATTGAAATCAACGATGGATTTCAGAAAAAATGGGGTTTTTCTTGGGGCGACATGGTGATGAATGTCAGTGGTAGTTTGCTATTTGGCATACAACAATATTTATGGCATGACCAACGTATCAACATGAAGGTTTCATCATTTCCTGTAAATTATGGCAAGTATGACGACCCGGAAGTGAAAGCAAGAGCACAAAAATTATACGGCACTTCCTTCGCCGAAATTCTATTGAAAGATTACAACTCAATGACGATTTGGTGGAGTATTAGCCCAGGCGCATTTATTAAAAACCCTAATTCAAAATTTCCGAAATGTATTCAATTCTCATTCGGTTATGGCGCAGGTGGTATGCTTGGTGGTTATAAAAATATATGGAGCAAAAAAGACTTGGGAAGTGATATAGACTTAGGCAATACTGATCCTGCTGATATTGTTGACCGAACAGACATACAGCGTTTACGTAGATTTTATTTTTCATTTGATATTGATTGGACAAAGTTGCCAGTAAAAAAACATTGGGCAAAAGGCTTGATGAAAGTATTAAATATTATTAAATTGCCTGCTCCAGCTTTAGAGGTCAATAATAATAAAAACGGCAGTAAGGTGGCTTGGCATTGGTTGAAATTCTAAGCAAACATAACTACTGAAAATCGTATTCATTATTCCAATTTTAAAATATTTTTTTATGGTTACACAAGCATTATGTATCATCTTTGAGCGAGACTTAAACAAATTAAAAGAAGAAATTAGTTTGTATAAATCAGAAGACAACATTTGGAAAACGGCAAATGATGTGAATAATAGTGCCGGAAATTTATGCTTACATCTCATAGGCAACTTAAATCATTTTATTGGCGCAATATTAGGAAAGACAGGCTATGTGCGTGAGCGCAATAAAGAATTTAGCGATAAAAACATACCAATAGAAAAAATCAACAATGATATCGATGCTACTATTATAATGGTAAAAAATGTGTTGAATAATATTTCAGACGAAACATTATACAGTCCATTTCCAGAGAAGAAACAAGGACAAGAACACCCAAGCATTTTCATCTTAATGCACTTGTTGGCTCATTTAGAATACCATGTAGGACAAATTAATTATCACCGAAGATTATTAGACTGATTCTCATTCAGGTTTAACTTTTCAATGATTTTTCTTCGCATGTTCATAATCGGCAACTCTATTTTGTTGTAGAAAATATTTGCCAAAAAGAAAGTCGTGAACATCCATAAAGCATACACTATATATACATTTTTGATTACTGCCATATAAACCAATACAAACAGTAACAATAAGAATGTGCCATGCAGCAAGAAGATGCTATAAGAAATTAAACTCGTGAATAATATAAAATGATTCACGAAATTGTCTTTAAACCTAATCGTTTTCAAATAAGGTAAACACAGCATTATTGAAATTGGACTTACCAAATAATAAAAAGTATAATGATAGAATGTTGCAAATTCAGCAGTGACAATTTTATTAGACCATGTCCAATAAAACATTATACTTCCAATATAGATGATTAAACCCAATGGCAGAAATTTGTATTTATACTTGTCCCAAAAGTCGGTGTAAAAATAACATACATAAGCAGCCAACAAACCTATGGCAATCGTGTCTATTCGCAAGACAACTATTTCTCTAAATTTAGTCCATTGGTCAAAAGTATGACTAGGAAAAACATGATAATAATAATAGACTTTTAAAAAATTACAAACGAAAATATACAAGAGCAAAATAATCAGAAATGATTTTTTCTTGTTTACTTTTAGTAGTGACGTAATAATATAAAACAGCACTGGGAACGTAAAGTAAAACCATTCTTCAATGGCAATAGTCCATGTTTCGCGATAGAACTTAGATCGGTTTTCGTACAAAGCTTGTATGAAAAAATAATTGCGAAATGGAATATCTAATTTTTTGGAAAATAGAGCAAATAAAAACACTAAAAAGGTGAGTAAAATATAGTAACTCGGCAAGGTGCGAACCCAACGCATCACCAAAAAGCGTGCTGTGTATTTTGGTGTTATTTTATCGAGTTTGTGTACTTCATTTAAATGCTGATAACCTATTAAAAAGCCACTACAAACAAAAAACATATCGACAGGATCAGGCAGTGGCAACATAAAATAATTAATGCCTAAATACTGGCTAAAGTGCTGTAGAAAATGCATTTGCATAACCAACACAACAGAGAAGGCACGTATGATATCAAATCCAAAATATCTTTTCTCCGGATTGGTATTGATTTTAAATATAGATAGCAATGTTTTTTTTAATCGACTAAAATACCATAAGTAATACACATTTTGAAATTTTTCGCAACATAAAAAGTCAATAAAAAAGGCTTCGGAAAATCCGAAGCCTTACAATTGAAAAGATTTATTTTATTTTACAAAAAACTGGACAATATAATAGGTAATGCTCGCAAGTAAAGCACTCACTGGAATTGTCAAAATCCAGGCCCATAATAGATTAACCGTAACGCCCCAGCGCACCGCACTTAATCGTTTTGTAGCACCAACACCAATGATGGCACCCGTAATCGTGTGAGTCGTTGAGACAGGTATGCCCATTTGTTCAGTTAAAAACAAAGTTGTTGCGCCAGATGTTTCTGCACAGACGCCTTCTAATGGTGTTACTTTTGTAATTTTCGAGCCCATTGTTTTTACAATTTTCCAACCTCCACTCAAAGTGCCTAAACCAATTGCAAGATAGCAAGACAAAGGCACCCAATCTGGCATATTTTTGATATCGGTTATATTGCCATTTGCAATTAATGCTGCCGCAATTATGCCCATTACTTTTTGCGCATCATTGCCACCATGTCCAACACTAAAGGCTGCTGAAGATAGCAATTGTAGTTTTTTAAAATTATTTGCCGTGCGTTGTGCACTAGGTTCTTTAATTTTTTCGTTGTAGATGAAAGAAAGAATAATAATTGCCAACATTACAATGAGTCCATATCTAATAATTCTATTATTAGATTTATCCATTTCTTTTGCTAAATCTTTTTTGATGTCGATTTGTACCATTTTTACAAACTCATCATGTTTATTTGGTTGCACTAATCCTTTGTCATACATGGCTTCCGCCATATTATTCATACCCAAAGATGCATGAAGTTTGGCTATAGGTTTTAATGAATCGACAGCAGCTTTTGCTTTAGCAGATGCATTTTTATAGTATTCGTCTTTCTTGGCTTTATTTTCTAGTTTTTTCACTTCAAAGAAAACCTTTAGTTTATCTTCGATTCGCGCCGCAGTTACTGCATCTAAATCAACAGTATTCGCTATTTCATTTGCTACCACTTTACTTCCTCTGCTTTCGTAATGCGATATAAATGTGTAACTTTTCTGTGCATCTTGTTGCGCTTGTGCCAGTTTTTTAGATAGCTTTTCCTTTTCTTCTGCTGATGTTGCATCATGTAATGCATGTTCATATTTTTCTATCCTAAAAAACTTTGCAATATTATCATCTATCTTTTTTTCTTGAAAATGTATAAATGTAAACCAAATTGCAACTGCTGTTAAAGACAATATTCCTACTTTTATCCAAGTATTATTATTCATCATTACCAAGGTATAAAACATGGAAATAGCCATACCAATTAATGGAGCAAATAGAATAAAAGCTATTGTTTTCAATACTTTTCCGCTATCGATAATATCTTGTAATGGCATAACACCATTCTTCATAAAAGCGTGTGCTACTGCAGCGCCAGCAAATCCACCGATAAGTGTGTGAGAAGAAGATGACGGAATTCCGTACCACCATGTCAATAGATTCCAGAAGATTGCGGCGAGCAATCCTGAAAAAATAACAGGCAAAGTAATATAGTTTTCTTGTACTGTTTTGCCAATCGTGTTGGCAACAGCATGATCTTTAAAAATTAAGAAGGCGACAAAATTAAAAAAAGCTGCCCACAACACTGCTTGAAATGGTGTGAGCACCTTTGTAGATACGATAGTGGCAATGGAGTTTGCGGCATCGTGAAAACCATTGATATAATCAAATATCAACGCCATTGCTATTACTATAATTATAAATTCCATATTTGTTTTTTAGTTGAGCACTTGTGAAATACTGCTAATTTATTTCTGCTTTGAATAAGACTAATGTTTGTTATGAATATTTGATAACAATGGATTCAATTACATTAGAAACATCTTGGCATTTATCGGAAATTATTTCTAATTCTTCGAACAAATCTTTCATCACAATTATTTTGACAGCATTGTCTTTATTGTTGCGAATCAAGTCGCCCATTGCTTGGTTATAAATCAAATCTACTTTAGATTCGTAGCCATGCAC
Source organism: Chitinophagales bacterium (assembly GCA_020848475.1). Lineage (GTDB taxonomy): Bacteria > Bacteroidota > Bacteroidia > Chitinophagales > JADIYW01 > JADJSS01. Next base: position 14,780 of record JADKZZ010000057.1, read on the forward strand.
TTTGATACAGGCATCATTTACTTTTTGCAAATTTTTCATATTGCGTAATTCGTAAATTGCAATTTTTAATTCTTTTACTGATTCGTTGTTTAATTCTGCCATTTTCAAAATGTACTCGTTAAATTCTGTGAACTCATAGTTTTTCATTTTATTTCCTACTTCATCGATACAGTCAACCACATCATCCATGGCAGCTGCTAATGCATGAATATCTTCTCTGTCGAATGGTGTAATAAAATTTTTACTCAATTCGATAAAAATATTGTGTACTACATCATCTGCTTGATGTTCTAAAGCACCTGTTTGTATTAATGTTTCGAAGCGTTTGTCATCTGTATGTTTCATTGCCTCTAAAAATACTTCACTAATTTTTACGGAAACATCTGCGCCTCGTTCAAATAAATTTTGAAATACTTTGTCTTTGGGCTGGAAAAATTTTAAGAATGAAATTGCCATAATTGTTGATTTATTTATTAAAATTATTTTTAAAAATTTAGTTGTGCTTGTAATCTGATTAAATGTCCTTTTTGGAAATTATCTTGCAACACGAAGTCTTCAAATCTGCGTTGTGAATACACATATGCCATTACAAATTCAAATTGTTTTATAGGTTGATATTCTATACCGAGTTCATATTCCTGTACTTCGTAACTACGAGCATCGAGTTCATGTTTTTTGCCACCTTTATAATATTGCGCTCTGAAATATGGATAAAGAATATGTTTTTTAATAGGTAAAAAATAACTCAATGTGATATAGCCACCGTGTAGTTTTTTTGTTTCGAGAGAGTCGTTTGTTTTATTAAACTCTGGACCTCTGCCGAAATTATATTCTGCTTGTATGCCAAATGGCTTTGGATACAACACTAAAGAAGCTGCAATACGTTGATCCCAATAACTTCTATCCGATTTAAATTTTACAGTACTCGAAAGTGCATCTTTTGACAGCATATATTTTCCAGAATATCCTTGAATGGCTGGCTCTAAAATTTGATTTTTTATTTTAATTGGATAGCAAACTCTCAATACTACGTGTGGTGTTTTATTCAGCTCTGGTTTATTTGAGGTTTGTCCATTCTAAATTCCTAAACCTATAATTCCAAAATCACCAGATCCTTTTAAGCCATCGCGAACAACATCAGCAAATAAGGTACGCATCTTTTCAGGTGCCCAATAAAAGAAAATGCCGATATCTCTTTCATTGGCAATGCCACTGTTGATGGCATCACTCCTATCGAACGTTACTCGATTTTGTGATGATTGCATATTTTCAAATCCAAATGGAATTTTTGATTGACCAATGCGAAATCTAAACTCATTATGTTTTCCAATTCCTAAGTCAAAATAAGCATCACGCAATTGCAAAAAGTTTTGTGCTGATGACGATGCATTGCTTGCAAAATCGGGTTGAATATAAAAATATACATGCTTGCCTATTTGACCATAAAACACCAATCGAATTCGACGAAAAGCAAAGCCGCCACCATCGCCCCAGCTTCTATCGCATTGTTCGCATTTTAATTTTTCATTTGTCTCTGCCAGTCTGTTATATCTAAATTGAGCATAGCCTCGTAATGCAATCATCTCATACCATTTCTTTGTAGTTTTATTGGTATTGGAAGATAGGCCTTCTTCTTTTTGATTATTGTACCACGTTTTAAATGCTATGTAAGCCTTGCCTTTTTTCTTCTTTGCTTCGAGATACACAGTGTCTCGCACAATAGTATGCAGTGTAGTATCTATTCGCACTACTGAATCGGCATGTGTTGCCAAAACTTGTTTTATATTAGCTACAACAATACTTATAGCTAATACAATTTTTAATGCATAGATACTTTTTTTCATCTGTCTGAATACAATAATGTGTGTGTGTTGCTTTATGAAGTGTTTTACAAGTGCTAATGTGTCAATAGCATTTGTACTGCTAGCATTTTGAGTGTGTGTCAAAAAATGCAATGCTGGTTTTGATTTATCGTGATTAATTAAAATCATCAGTGCAAAGTTCACCATTTTTGGTTAAAGTTGTTGCACTTCACTTATTATTAAAAGAAATACTTATCCACGTAAAATTAATTTTAAATAAACAATACCCTGATTATCAGACGAATAAAAACAAGCCTGTGTAATCATGTAGGTAAATATTCATGATTAATGAAAAATGTTCACAAAACATTCACAAAAATTTTTCACAAAAGGCATGAAGAAAAAAAAGCATCAAACTTGAACCTTTTTAGATAAGAATATGTTAATGAAGAAAGCAATAAAAATATGATTAAAATAATAGAAATTGCGTCACAATAAAACAATTGAATTGCCACAAAAGCTTTTTACCATATTATTGTTGTTGAATTTTTTAGTATTTATTATTCCTATAAATACAGGAAAATGTATTGCTAAACAATTTACGACAAGCATTCCTGCAGAGGAAGAACACAGCCATGGTCATGGTTTGGAGACGAGCAAGCTATTGCACCAACACAATATATATAATTTTTCGAAAGAAATTTTTTCTTTATTTTCAAAAGAAACCATTGCACATCATCAATTGCAAATGCTTCCTGTTGATTGGTTGGAAACCTTCTCTCCGCCACCAGATATCTCATAAGCTTTCACCTAGTTTATTGATTTTAGTTTATTCTATGCTAATCGCTTAATGGATTATTAGGTATGCATATTCTCAAAGCATACGGAATCAATATACATCATCTGTATCCAATTTTTGTATTTATAATTGAAAGTATTTTATGTTGAAAACATAGCACTTAATACGGTAAATACAATATTGAAGTAGTAATCAAAATAATTAATCAAAAAAAAGTTATGATATCAAAAGTAAACATAGTAAACAATTTAAAATCAGATTTCTCATCTGGATTAGTTGTATTTTTAATAGCATTGCCCTTATGTTTAGGCATTGCTTTAGCATCGGGTGCGCCCTTATTTGCTGGTTTAATATCAGGCATCGTTGGTGGTATTGTTATTGGCAGTTTAAGTAAATCTGCATTAAGTGTTAGTGGTCCGGCTGCTGGCTTAACAGCTATCGTATTAAGCGCTATTACAGAAATTGGCGTTTTTGAAATATTCTTGTGTGCCGTTATAGTAGCTGGTTTAATACAAATCATTTTAGGTTTATTAAAAGCTGGAAGTATTTCCTATTATTTCCCATCGAATGTAATTGAAGGCATGTTGGCTGCAATCGGTATCATTATTATACTAAATCAATTAGAACATATTATAGGAATTGCTGGTATTGAAAGTGAAGAAGAAGAGTTTAAAATAATTACATTTATCAATGCATTGAAAAATCAGCTTCACCATAATGGTGCATTAATAATTGGTGGTGTTTCTATACTCATTTTGTTGCTATGGCAACAGCCATTTATGAAAAAATTAAGCTTTATTCCTGGCGCCTTAGTCGTTGTAGCTGGTGGTATTTTACTCAATGAATTTTTCATTCAACAGCAATCAAGCTTAGCAGTAACAGATAAAAATATGTTGGTGAATATACCTGTTATCACGAATGCAACAGATTTCTTTAACAGCTTTACTTTGCCTAATTTTTCAGGGTTCTTGCGTGCTGATGTATGGATGGTTGGCATAACCATTGCTGTAGTTGCATCTATCGAAACATTATTATGCATCGAAGCCATAGACAAACTCGACCCACACAAACGCAATACACCAACGAATAGAGAATTATTAGCACAAGGAACAGGAAATATGCTCAGTGGTTTCATTGGCGGATTGCCTATAACCTCAGTAATTGTGCGCTCTTCCGCCAATTTAGGTGCCGGCGCAAAATCAAAACAATCAGCGATTATTCACGGAATTTTCTTGCTATTATCTTGTATTACTATTCCATTTATATTAAATAAAATTCCATTGGCTACATTAGCTGCTGTGTTAATTATGACTGGATATAAACTATGTAAACCAGCTGTATTTAAACATATGTGGCAACAAGGAAAATGGCAATTTATTCCGTTTACCATAACTGTAATTGCAGTTGTTGCTACTGATTTACTAAAAGGTGTTGCCATCGGAATGATGGTGAGTATTGCCTATCTATTGCGTCAAAACATTAAGAATGCCTACTATTTTCATCGCACCAGCTATAAAAATGGTGATGTAGTAAAAATAGAATTATCAGAAGAGGTTTCTTTCCTCAACAAAGCCAGCATATTACTTACTTTAGATCATTTACCAGAAAATAGCATGGTAATTATTGATGCACAAAAGTCAAAATTTATCGATCATGATGTATTACAAGTTATTCGAGAATTTAAAGACATTAAAGCAAAAGATAAAAACATTAAAGTTGCTGTCAATGGGTTCAAAGATGTATATAACATCGAAAATACAGAATACGTAAGCATGATAAGTGCTGATTTTATTGACATTTCAGACAATCCGCAAAGAACATCAGGCACTCAGAGAACACTTTTACATGATTTAATCGTATCAAACAAAAAGAATAAAACAACAATTATAGATTAATAAAAATATAGCAAAAAATGAAAACATTTAGTAAAGACAGACAGGCTTCCATCACACCGAGAATTGCATTAAACCTTTTGAAAGAAGGCAATACGAGATTCATATTTAATTTAAAAGCAAACAGAGATTTATTAGCACAAGTGAACGATACAGTAAATGGTCAATGGCCATTTGCAACAATATTAAGTTGTATAGACAGTCGCACATCGGCAGAATTAATTTTCGACCAAGGCTTAGGCGATATTTTCTCTGTTAGAATAGCTGGAAACATTGTAAATACAGACATTATAGGCAGTATGGAATTTGCCTGTAAGCTCGCTGGTTCAAAATTAATTGTGGTGCTTGGACATAGCAAATGTGGCGCCGTAAAAGGTGCCTGCGACCATATAGAAATGGGCAATTTAACGGAATTACTATCAAAGCTACAGCCAGCAGTGTATCAGGAAAATACAACTACAGAAAATAGAAATTCAAGCAATAGTGTATTTGTTGAGAACGTATCCATGCTGAATGTGAAACGTACAGTAAAATCAATCATTGAGCGTAGTTATATATTGGAACAAATGGTAGAAAATGGTGAAATTGGTATCATTGGTGCAATGTACAATATCGAATCTGGAAAGGTTGAATTTTATGATGATGTTCAATTTATTAAAGACGATGAAAATCCAGCTTTTAATTTGGCATCATTACGACATTAAATACAATTTCACAGAAAAAAGCTATTGCATTTTATTGTTTAAAAGAACTCCGTTTGTTAGTTAGCTACATAAATTTTTAATACTTTTATGTATGCTAACAGCAGACTATTATATTAATGGCATTTTACAACAAGACAGAATTGTTTTAAGTAAAGCAATAACCTTAATCGAAAGCACAAGAAAAGAAGACGAAGCAGTAGCAAATGATGTGCTTAAGGCTTGTTTGCAAATCAACAAACAAAGCAAACGCATTGCTATTACAGGCGCTCCAGGCGCGGGCAAAAGCACATTCATTAATGCATTTGGTCAGCATTTGATTACGCAAAATTTCACACTTGCAGTATTGGCCATCGACCCGTCGAGCAGTGCCAGCAAAGGCAGTATTCTCGGCGACAAAACAAGAATGGAAGACTTGGTTAGCAACAAGCAATGTTACATTCGACCATCAGCAAGTTTAAGTCATTTAGGTGGCGTTGCCTATCGCACACGCGAAACCATTTTATTGTGTGAAGCATTTGGCTTTGATTATATTTTTATAGAAACAGTTGGCGTTGGGCAATCAGAAACGGCTGTAAAAAACATGGTGGATTTGATGTTACTTTTATTGCTGCCGAACGCAGGCGACGAACTGCAAGGCATAAAACGAGGCATCATGGAAATGGCAGATATTATTATTATCAATAAATCTGAGAAAGAAAATGATGTCATTGCAAAAATTGCAGCCGCTCAAGTAAAACATGCTGTTCATTTATTATCGGCTTCTGAAAAAGATTGGTCGCCAGCAGTGTTGAATGTTTCATCTATTGAAAAAACAGGCATCGAAGAATTACACGAAAAAATTAATTCCTATTTTATTAAAATGCATACTTCTGGCTTTTTAACACACAACAGAAATGCACAAGATTATTATTGGTTTGAAGAAACGATACAACAAGAATTGCAATATCAATTTTCTAACAATAGCAATGTTCAACAGCTAAAGGCATCTTTGCAAGAAAAAATTAAAAATAAAGAAATCAATGCCGTACAAGCAGCAAGATTTTTGGTAACAAATTTTTTAGAAAACTAATTTTTCACAACTTCAACAGCATCAACAAATCTATTCGTTTCTCCTTTCCAAGGAAAGATGCCGCGTTTTTCTTTGTAATGCAAACTAACATTTTTATCTGCACTTTGCATAATCGTATTTAATTGCGCTGCCACTTCTTCATCAGCAACGGAAAAGGTCCAAGTGTTATTTGAAGTATTGCTACCACCAGTTGCACTTACACTGCCTGAATTTAAAGTGCCTTCATAGGTTTTAAACACTAAGCCTTTTTTAGAAAAGTTAATCAATAATCCTGCGCTGTAACCTTCTTCTGCTGTTGAATTCCAATATAACATTGAACCCACAACAAGTAAGACAAAAATAGTCATTATCGTATATAGCAGTTTTTTAAAAAAGCTTTTAACGGGATGCGTTTTGGGAGGTGTCGCTGTGCTTGGTGGTAATTGCTCTGCCATGCTTATTTTTTCACTAAATTAACATTAATTTTTAATACCGAGTTCCAATTTAATATTCAAGATTATTATTTGCAATAATGTGTGTTTGAATTATAAATGAAAATACTAAAAAAATATCCGATAACAATGAAATGAGATGAATACAAAGAAATCATGCAAAAATCTTAAAATTTAGTATAAACCTATTTATATTTACGATGTTAGTAAAATACACTAATTTTAATCGTATGAAGTTTTACCACAAAATTATATTGTCACTTGTTTTGCTGTTCACGATAGGTCCACTTTATGCAACACATAATCGAGCTGGTGAAATAACGTACAAACATCTTTCAGGTTTTACCTACGAATTTACCATTACCACCTATACAAAAGTAAGTGGCGTAAGTGGTGATGCCGATAGAACGCGATTAGGCATAGCCTGGGGCGATGGCACATTTGATTCTTTAAATAGATTATCTGAAATATTTTTAGACCCTGATATAAAACAAAATAAATACATTGGTATTCACACCTACTCTGGTCCGTTTACTTATGTTGTTGGCGTTGGCGATCCTAATCGTATTCAAGATATCATCAATATCAATAATTCTGTAAGCACTATCTTTTATTTAGAAGATACTATTAAAATTTTAGATCCAAATATTATTGGTTATAACAATTCACCACTTTTATTAAATCCGCCAATAGAATATGGCAATGTTGGACAAGTTTTTATACACAATCCGAATGCTTATGACCCTGATGGCGATAGTTTATCGTATAGCATTGCTTCGCCTTTGCAAGCAGCAGGCTTACCTGTGGCTGGCTACTCACCACCAAACTTAATTAATCCTGGACCTGACAATCAAATTTCTATAAATCAGCTTACTGGAGAGCTCACTTGGGACGCTCCGCAAGTGGCTGGAATATATAATATTGTTATACTCATTAAAGAATATAAAAATGGCATTTTTGTTGGCACTGTTATGCGCGATTTACAAATTATCGTAGATGCAACAAACAACCAGCCACCAAAATTAAATGTGCCATTGCAAATTTGTAAAATTGTAGGTGATAGCATCATAATACCAGTCAATGCAAACGACCCAAATTTGCAGGATAAAATTACGCTAAGCGCAAACGGTGCGCCATTTATTGTGCCTACACAAGCTGCAACATTTACAGTTGGTGCGCCAGCGAATCCTATTGGTGGTACATTTCGATGGAATACCCATTGCGACCATTTGAATAAAAACGATTATCTGGTAGTGTTTAATGCGGTAGATAATTTTAATAGTCCACCATTGACCGACCAAAAAACATTAGCAATAAAACTATTAGCACCTGCTCCAAAAAACTTGACTACTACGCTTAACTTAAGCACTAAAACAGTAACATTGAAATGGGATAGTTTGTATATATGCTCCAACAATCCAAAGTTTCAAGGTTTTAGTATTTGGAGAAAAAAAGGTTGCAATACTCCAATTGACACTTGTAATCCAAACTTAGCTAACTTAGGTTATGAGAAAATTGGAACGACTATAAATTATTCGTTCATCGATAATAACATTCGCTCAGGAAATCAATATAGTTATAGAGTTGTTGCTGACTTTGGCGACAAAACAAATGCTGGTTTGATACTCAATAGATTTACGAGTATTGCATCTATCGAAAGATGTGTCACCATTCCTGCAGATATTCCGCTTATTTATAATGTTGATGTCAGAAACACAAATGAAACGACAGGCCAAATTTATGTAGAATGGTCGAAACCATTTGCGGCAAGGCTAGATACTATTATTAATCCTGGTCCTTATGTTATAAAGCTTTATCGTGCTGTTGGAATTAATGGAGAAAATTATACATTGGTAAAAACAGTTACTGCTGCTACGTTTTCAGCTATTACGGACACTAGTTTTTTAGACAATGGTCTCAACACTGTGGCGAATGCATATCACTATAAACTTGATTTCTATGCTAGAACGAACGATAGTTTAGGAAGTACAGAATCGGCATCGTCAGTATTCCTTAGCATTGCGTCGGCTTACCAATCCTTACAATTAAGTTGGACATTTAGTGTTCCATGGGTCAATACTTCATATGTGATTTATAGGAAGCTACCTGGAGGAAGCTCATTTGATTCGTTAACAACAACGACTGTAACAGCTTATGATGATATCAATCTGATAAACGATAGTTTATATTGCTATAAAATAAAAGCCATTGGCACCTATGCAATTGCTGGATTAAAGACACCGCTTATTAATTTTTCGCAAGAAGTATGTGCACTTCCAAAAGATACAACATTGCCATGTACACCAATATTAAGCATTAATAATTTTTGCACAAATGCAAGCTTGGATACAGCTGAGTATAAAAATTATTTGACGTGGACATTCCAGCAAGATGGATTTTGTAAAGTTGATGATATCGAAAAAATACGTATCTACTATGCAAAAACTTCTACAGATACATTACAGCAGATTGACAGTATAATCGGAAGTTCATTTAACAACTACACACATAGTTTAGCAACGCGTAGTTTGGCGGCATGCTATGCGATACAAGCTGTGCGAAAGAATGGAAACGTAAGCAATCTATCTGCTAAAGTATGCGTTGATAATTGTCCATTATATAATTTACCTAATGCATTTACGCCTAATGATGATAGTCAAAATGACAAATACACACCTATCTATCCATATCGATTTGTAGAAAAAATAGACCTAAAAATATATAACCGTTGGGGCAATTTAGTATTCCAAACAGAAGACCCTGATATCAACTGGAATGGCACTGACTATAAGACTGGAAAAGAATTATATACAGGTGTCTATTATTATGTGTGTGATGTTTTTTATCAAACAATAAACGGCATTGAAAAAACAAAAAAACCATTAAGTGGTTACATTCATTTATTTAGGAAATAAATATGTTTACAGGAATCGTAGAAGAAATCGCTGAAGTTATTGCTATCAAAAAAGAGGGCAGCAATTTGCTTTTAACCATAAAAAGTAAATTGTCAAAATCCTTGAAAATTGATCAAAGTGTAGCACATAATGGTGTATGCTTGACAGTAGTAAAAAAAGATAAAGATACGCACACTGTCACTGCAATAAAGGAAACATTGGACATTACAACATTATCACAATTAAAAAAAGGCACTCGAATAAATTTGGAAAGAGCCATGCAGGCCGGCGCTCGCCTTGACGGACATATGGTGCAAGGACATGTTGACCAAACAGCCATTGTAACTAAGATTGTGTCTGAAAATGGAAGTTGGAATTTTCATTTTGAATTTATAAAAAAACCTTTATTCTCATTGGTTGATAAAGGCTCTGTATGCATAGATGGCACTAGCTTGACAGTAGTAAAAGCAAGCAAAAATAAATTTCAGGTGTCCATTATTCCTTATACATTTGAACACACTATTTTTTCGACATATGCCATTGGTACAACGGTAAATATCGAATTTGACATCATTGGAAAATATGTAGAACGTTTATTGAAATTACATAAGTAAGCAATAAAAGAACCGAAATGAAAATTAAAAAATTTAGCTGTTCACAATGTGGCGCACCTAAAATAAATCCTTATACTTTACCTTATATCATTTGTGATTTCTGTGGTGCATTTACTGATATTGATTTCTCCGTTGGTATGGAAGCATGGAATAAAGATCCAAAAAGAACAAATAAATACAATCAAGCAAAAATACATTTTGAGAATAAATTAGCAGAACAACTAGGAAAGAATGATAAAGCTGCTTATCAAGAAACACAATATAAATACTGGGACGTTTATTACGATGCATTTCCAGAATATTTGCCACCAAGTATTAATACAGACGAGAAATACAGTGCCTATTTAGAAGTTTGTGCCATCTCTTCTACTGATGCAGTTTTTGATCCGAAATGGTCAGCAAAAGCAGGCGAACAAGCACTATTGCAAAAGGCTGTCACGTATGATGTTGTCGATGGAAAAACGGTTGCGAACAGCGATGCTTTTTTTAAGCTTGCACATTTCTATATAGCTTATGTAAAAGCATCTTTTATTGATTTTTATAATCAAGCTAAATTCAGCATCATGCAGGAAATTTTGCCTGAAGATGTGCATTTAAAAATGAAATTATCGATGTTTGTCCAAGCATGGATACCTTATCTGCGAGAAGAAGATGTACGCCAGCTTTTATTGCTCACTAACTTCAACAATGAATACATTGAAGTAAAACAAGACAATGGCAATCGTCAAGCTTGTCAGTTTTGTAGCAAAGAAATATTTGTACCTAATGGTTCTTACAAAGTAAATTGCGAAGCCTGTCATAAAATAAATAATGTGCAAATAATTTTCCATTGTTCTTCTTGTGGCATGGAAAATAAAACACCAGATAATCCAGCATTGCCTGCAACTTGTATCAATTGTGGAACAAAAAATAAACTTATCAAACCAGAGCTAGGATAGCCGTAAAAAAATAAAAAAATAGGCTTACCTAAATCAGTAAGCCTATCGTCTCAATTAATAAACAAATATCCAAATTTTACAAATCAATTCTCAAAGTTTGATAAGATTCTTCAAACTCGCGCAAGTATGCAGATTAGATTTGTGCGGTTGCGTACTTGTGCGCTGTTCATATAATACTTTAATGAGCTATCTTTGCACAAGCACGCCACGCTCATCGCTTGACTGAATGCTTGCGCCAGTTTGCAAATAAAACTCTACAGCCTTAATTTTGTATTCTTGGCTGTACGTTTTTCTTGTTGATGTCATAACATAAAGTTCGCCTCTATTCTCTTAACTAATCAGTCCACTCAAAGGTAGGAACTCCATACCCGTTTAGCATGTTTTCTTTATTTTTATTCCTCCCAACAACTTATACATAATTTTATTTTATTTTTTCCTAATCTCAATAAATCCTCTGCTTCAAACTCCATATTACATTGATTATTATATGCATATAACATCCATATTGTAATGCTTTCCCTTTCAACACCAAATGAATCTAATATTGGTAATTTATCTTCTATGATATCCATAAAATATTGAATAAAATTAACATATTCATCTTCTTCTTTTTCTTCTACTTCTAACTCCCATGTAGCATGTTCACAATTTGATTTTACTCCAATTATCTCTTCTAAATTATCTCTAGATAGATTATCTGTACTGATTTTTAAACTATAATAATATCTCATAAATTCTTTATCTATTTTGCAAAATATTCAGATGCTTTTATACCTGTATTATAAATTTTTCCTTTAAAGTTTTGAAAAACGCCCTGTAGAAATATTACTCCGTTATCAACAAATACATCAGGATTATCACCTACGAATTTTGAATAGGTTTTAATATTAACTCTATTCAGAATTAATTTCTTAACCGTTTTATGATAAACTATATTATCTACAAATCCAACTCCTTTAATATAAAAATTTCCTTTGTTTAATATTTTTATAGGCATCATAGCACCAGTGCCCAGTGTATTTACACCCAATCCAAATACATCACTCATGGCTTCCAGGTCTTCAGATTCTAAGGTATTCCAACCTGCTTTAGTAGCATACCATAATCGTCCAAAAAAGTTTCCCTCCTTGCCATATAAGACATAATTGCCATAAGCATTTGTATTGCCATAAACTCGGGGAACATGCTTATATGTACTGCTACCTGTATAGTAAGTCATATTACCACCACCAGCTGTTGCTGCTGACCAATCTATGCCACTACCACTCCAATAATTACCAGTTAAAGTTCCTCTATCAAAATAAGAATATTCTTTGCTCTGATAAGTAGTTGTAGTTCCTTCAATAACACTTTGCCCACCATATCCATAAAGTCCTGCTTGGCTTGTGTAGTTAGTAACAGATTTGCTAAAATAGGAAGCTGTATGAAATCCTCTACCTATAAATGCACTACCAAAACCCATTCCATAACCTGCACTAAAACCACTTGTATACGCACCCATGGCTGCTAATGTTCCATAGGC
>JADKZZ010000058.1 GCA_020848475.1 Chitinophagales bacterium
AACATTGCAGCAGTACAATCCGCTAAAAAAGTAATCATCGCTGTATTTTGCTTCAGCATATTGTTAATCAGTACAACATCATGCAGTCGCCAATCAGCTAGTGGTTGTGGCACTTGGCCTACTATGAAAAGCAATCATTACAGAAGCGATGTTTGGCCGATTAAAATCAAAAGCAATAATCAATTCGCACAATATAAAGGATATAATTAAGCTTAGCTTATAAAGATAAAACATTCAATCATATTGTAATTTTGAAGTGTTTTTGGACTGCTTCCATCGGAAGCAGTATTTTCATTGTTATAATAATGCTTTAATTTTTGCAACAAATTCTGTTGGATTATCAGCATGCACCCAATGTCCTGCATTTGAAATTTCTATGATTTTGTTGTTTGGAAAATACAGGTCGCAAGTATCAAAATTATCTTGATTTATGTAATTAGAATTTTCGCCTTTGATAAAATAGGTTTGACCTAAAAACTGATGTGTTGTTTTGGGAAATTCCATTAATTTTCTATAATTACTGATTAATGCTTCAAAATTACACTTCCATTCAAAGTGACCGTTTTTATTGCGAGTTAAATTCTTCATGATAAACTGTCGTGTTCCAAAATCTTGAATTCTGTGTTCTAGAAAGTTGTCTATGGTTTCGCGTTTATCAGTTGATTTTAATGGTGCTTCTGCCATGGCAAATAAAATGGATTCATGCCCACCATCATAAAAACTTGGTGCAATGTCCACAATAAATAATTTGTCAACTCGTTGCGTATGTTGCAATGCATACCACATAGCTACTTTGCCACCCATAGAATGTCCGATAATGCTAGCCTTTTCAATATTATGCTGTTGGCAAAAATCATATACATCTTGTGATAGCAATTCGTAATCTATCTCATCCGTATGTGGCGATCTTCCATGATTGCGTTGGTCAATATAATAAACTTGATGGTATTCAGACAACTGTTTTGCAATCGTTTGCCAATTATCTAATGCACCTAAAAGGCCATGTAAAATGATAATTGCAGGACCTTTATCGCCTATTTTTTTATAGTTTAATAATAATGCCATTTTATTATTCGTCGTCGATGCTTATACTAGAAATAATATTTTTTTTGAGATACGTATGATCATGTCGCAAAAATGCTTGTAAACATTGCAATGTAAAATCAAAATCTACAGGATCCATATAGACAACTCGGTCAACTATTTTCTCTTTCTCGCCAAACAATCCAAAGAAAATTTTTTCTTTTATAATTTCTTGGTAAGAATAACTGATGCTAAATAAAGTCGCACTTTGATTGTTTATTTCATTTTTTTCGTCATCATCAAATAGATATAATTCAACATCGAAAGCATATTCTAAATTAGAATTATCGACAAAGGTCACATAAAAAAAAGTGCCATATTCATCTTCAGATGCTAGGCATTTTTTGTATTCGTCATTCCAAGGAATGGCATTGATTTTCGACAGTACATCTGAAGCATAAAGATTCTTATGCTCTTTAATATCTTCGTCTTTTTCTATATGAACATCGAATTTATTGATCATATCATCTTGTTTCTTTTCACTAAATATGACATTAATATCGCTTGAAAACCATCGTTGATATTGGCTTCAACGAAATCTATTTTGTATTGTGCACATTTCAATTTAATTGTTGCCGTGCGTTCTTTCATTTTCTGAACATAAATATCTTTTACCTGATTAGGCTGGAGTTTCAGCTCCTCGCCTGTTTCCATATCAACAAATTTATATGGCCTATTTTCAAAATTAAAATCTAATTCTTTAGTTTTATCGTGCACATGAAACAACACCATTTCGTGCTTACTGTGTTTTAAATGTTGCAAAGCTAAAAACAACTCATTCGAATCCATGCTATCGAGCATATCGCTAAATATAATCACCAAAGAACGCTTGTGTATTGTATCAGCAATTTGATGTAGGCATTTTGCTGCAGACGTTGTTTGTTCTAATTGATTTTTGCTGAGCACACGATACAATTCATTCATCAATAATTGATGATGCAAGGCATTAGTTTTTGCTGATGTTTGAACTTGTATGGTTTGATTAAAAAGCGTAAGTCCAACGGCGTCGCGTTGTTTTTTTAATAAATGCATTAAAGCAGCAGCAGACACACATGAAAATTCTAATTTATTTAGTTTGCCTTTTTCTCTTTGTTGAGGAAACAACATAGACGAAGAAATATCTATCACAATTTGGCATCGCAGATTGGTTTCTTCTTCAAATTTTTTCGTGTATAATTTTTCTGTTCTGGCAAAAACTTTCCAGTCAATATCTTTAATAGAATCGCCAATATTATGCAATCTATGTTCGGCAAACTCGACAGAAAAACCATGATATGGACTTTTATGCAAGCCTATGATAAAGCCTTCTACGACTTGACGTGCTAAGATGTCAAGTTGGTCAAACTGAAAAAAGTCATGTTGTTGCAGAACCATAATATATGCTAACAATATAGCGTAAATTTGGACAAAATAAAATTAAAAAAAGTTATACGTAAATATAATTACGTATTACGGCTGAGCATTGCTGAATTGCGACAGTTTACTACCACACTTTTTGCATTGTTTGGTACTTTAAATGTACAATGAACTTTTGTTGCTTGCAGTTTACATAGCATTTTAGCTATGCTATATTGTGTGTAGGTTTATCCTTTTTTAGTTCTCAATTTATTTTTTTCAAGGTAAGCATTGAGTTGCTCAAATGTCATACCTTTAATATCTTTTGAGATTTTGTCTTTGATTTCTCTAAACACTTTTACAGTATCGAATTCCTTTGCTATTTTAGTTTTATTATTCATAACCAACTATTTCTTTTGGTGAGTGTATATTCAAATTTGGCAAACCCATTCTTAGATTTATCGAATTGTAACCTCTAATTCTGTAAACATTTACGATGTGTTTAAAGTTCCAACTTACCAAAATGTCAACCTTGTTAAGTGTAGCAATTGCAATGTGAAGACAGTCGTCCATACTTGTTTCTCCAACAACCTTTTCTCTTATGTAAGTTTCTGCGAGTTGCATTGCTTCTGCCGATACTAATACTCGTTCTTTGTGTTCTGGTTTTATTTGTTCAAAGAAATTTCTTACTCGTTCTGGTGCTGTTGAAAGTTCTGTTTCAGTAAGATTTGAATAAACACATATTATCTGGCCTAATTTTACTTTCTCGAATAACAAAAGTGTTTCTTCTTCGAATTCAATATCAAAAACTCCTCCGAAAACTGATGTATCAAAATAAAATCGTTGTTGCATAAAGTAAAGCTATAAAATTCATTGTAACTATCCTATGAATTTTATTATTTTACTACAATTTAATTGAAACTAATAGGCGCTTTTATCTTTAATTCTTTGAATATTAGTATATAAATTGTCTTTAAAAATATAAGTGTCTTTGCCAATAATCTTTTCACCATCACCATCATGATTAAACAGAACTGATGCTGTATAATTAACTTTTACGGAATCGCCAATATCTATTATGGTTAAGTAACCATATTCACTAAAACTTCTAGCACCGCTTGGTGCTAAGTAGCAATCTTGTATGATTACTTCATCAGCAAGTCTATCACTTAGAAAATATTTTTTGATAAGATTTTTATGTTCATCTGAACCTTGATTTCCCAAACCTAAAGCACTTGTTAATTCACATGTTGTACCATCGCAATTTGTACCATAAAATGCAGCATATAAAGCTACCAATGCTTTTAGTGGTTCGCTTAATTTTTTGATGTCTTTTAAATTTATTGAGTTGTCTTCATTAGTCGTTACAATCTTATAGATTATTTCTTGTTTTGGTTCTTTCACTATAACAACAGTATCTATTTGTTTAGTTAAGTTGCTATCTGATTGAGTAATTAGCTCTGTTTTTTCTTGTTCACCATTTTGATTTTGTGTATTACAACTTAAAAAATATAATGTTGTTAAGATGATTACCAGTTTTCTCATAAATTTAGAAGAATATAGTTTGCCTACTCTGTTGCGTTTTCAGCTTCGCGCGAGTATTTCAAGTAACTTATACAGAACTTTCCTATTTACGCTCACATTGGAATTATGCCAATGCTGCTTCTATCTTTTTCTTCAAATCTGCTTTTGAAGCTACGCCAACATGTTTGTCAACGATTTGTCCATTTTTAAAAATCAATAAAGTAGGAATACTCATAATTCCGTACTCTGATGCAATTTCGCGATTGTCATCAACGTTTAATTTGCCAATCGTTGCCTTTCCATCGTATTCATTTGCTAAGTCTTCAACTACTGGACCTATTAAACGGCAAGGGCCACACCATTCTGCCCAAAAATCTACTAATGCAACGCCATTATTGTCTAATACTTTTTCTTTGAAGTTATCGTTTGTGAATTCAACTGCCATGATATTTATTTGATTTAAGTGAATAATCGTTTGTAATAATAAACTTTAGGATTCAAAAGTATAAAAATTGTACTTGTTTTAAAAATAAGAAATTTTGATGTACTCATAAAATAATTCTATCTGAAAATAATTTCTTGAATTAAATTTTCTTGCAAGCGCTCATTTAGCCTGCTTATTATTTTTTCGCGAGCCATAAAAAGTTCTTGTTTCAAGGCTGCTGATTCCAAATACACAAACAATTTGCCTTGCTTATAAAATATTTTTGAAGTCTGATTGGTGATATACGCACCCATTAATTCGTACCAATATTTTCTGACATTCATCTCTTCCATTTTTCCACCGATACGCATTTCTTTTATCATATCGTCGAGAACGTCTTTCATGGACACAAATCTGCTATTTCTATAATTAGTCAAGTGGAATAATTTTATATTGTTTGCAATTATTATTTTCAATTAGTTGCTCTATCTTATCGATATCCGTATCTGAAATAAATACCTGACCGAAAGACTCTGATTTTATCAGCTGAAATATTTTTGTAATTCTTCCGCTGTCTAATTTATCAAAAATATCATCGAGTAACAACAAAGGCATTACTTGTTTTTCGATTTTTAACAATTCAAATTGAGCCAGCTTCATAGAGAGAAGTACTGTCTTTTGCTGACCTTGCGAGGCAATTTTTTTGAGCGGAAAATTTTTCATTTCGAATACGATATCATCTAAATGAATACCTTTCGTCGTGCGCTGAGCTACACGGTCTTGTTCTTGTGTTGTTTCCAATAATGTCGCATAGTCATTATCTAGTAAATCTGAATGATAATGAATGTCGATTTGTTCATCGCCGTCAAATATTTGTCTATAATATTTTTCAAATACAGGCACAAATTGCAGCATAAAATCCTTTCGAAATTGATGTATAAAATTGCCAGCTTGTACCAATTGTTGATTATACACATCAAGCAAAGCATTGTCAAACGTTCTTTTCTCATAAAAAGATTTCAACAAGGCATTGCGCTGTGTCAACACTTTATTGTAGCTCACTAAATGAAGAAGATAGTCAGAAGAAAACTGGCACAATGTAGCATCTATAAATTTCCGACGTATTTCGCTGGCACCAAGAATCAGTTGGTTATCATCAGGCGTAATAAACACACAAGGATACTTTCCAACAAAACTCGTCAACTTTTCTACTTTTACTTTATTTAAAGAAATTTCTTTTTTCTCTTGCTTTAAATACTTAAACTCAACTAATTGATTATCTACACCTAATGAAACATTAGTTTCTATTCTGAAAAATGCATCTTGAAAATTTGGCACCATTAAATCACTAGAAAAATAGCTTTTACTCAGACAAGAATAATATACAGCATCTAAGAGATTGGTTTTCCCTACGCCATTATTTCCGACTATAAAATTCAATTTTTCTGAAAAATTGAACTCCTTAAAGCTATAGCTTTTATAATTGCTTAATTTCAATTGTTGAATATAAAAGGAGCAAATAGGCATACTACAAAGATAAGCGCATTATAGCGTAATCGTAAAAAATGTGGATATAGTGGACAAATATTTTTAAAAATCGCTTAAAAAACGTACCTTTGCGCACGCTTAAATAATATAATTATGGCAAAGAACAAATCGACAAATACACAAAAAGATATTCTAGAAAAAAGTGACGAACAAATCTCTCAAGTTTTCAGCGATGCTGAATACTTTTTTGATCAATATAAAAATATTATTATAGGTGTTATTGCTGCAGTAATACTTGGTATTGGTGGCTGGTGGGCTTATAATAATTTAGTAAAAGGTCCTAAAGAATCAAAGGCACAAGATGCTATCATTTATGCGCAACGATATTTCGATATTGACTCTATGCAATTAGCACTAAAAGGTGATGGCAAAAACATAGGCTTTGAAGCAGTAGCAAAAAAATACAGTGGCACAAGTGCTGGCAATCGCGCTGCTTTTGGCGCTGGTGTGGCTAGTCTAAAATTAGGTAAATATGCTGATGCAGTAAAATACTTAGAAGACTTCAGTACCGACGATCCTATTTTATCTGCAAGAAAATATGGTTGTTTAGGTGATGCTTATGCTGAGCAAAATAAAATGGACAATGCCATCGAAAATTATAAAAAAGCAGTTGCTGCTGCAGATAATGAAACGACTGCGCCTACTTATTTGTATCGTGCTGCATTAGCAATCGAGCAAAAAGGGAATAAAAAAGATGCTTTAGAACTTTATAAAGAGTTGAACACAAAATATCCTAATTCGCAAGAAGGCATGGCAGCAGAAATCACCATTGCTAAATTAGAAGCTCAAGCATTATAACACAATGGCATCTGCACTCCAAAATTTATCTGTTTACGATACTGAAAAAGTACCGAATGGCAAGGGAAAGTCATTTGGTATTGCTGTTGCTGAATGGAATAAACACATCACTTTTGAATTGCTGAAAGCTAGCATCGAAACACTTTTGCAACATGGTGTTGAAGACAATGACATCTATGTTTCCTATGTACCAGGAACATTCGAATTGCCTTTTGCAGCAAAAGTATTAGCAGAAACACATCATTTGACCGGCGTAATTTGTTTAGGCTGTGTTATAAAAGGCGAAACTGACCACGATATCTATATCAATACATCTGTTGCAAATGCATTACAGCAACTAAATATCACATTTGATATACCATTTATCTTTGGTGTGCTTACACCAAATAGCGAACAACAAGCATTGGATAGAGCTGGCGGTAAACATGGCAATAAAGGTGTAGAAGCTGCCGTAACGGCATTGAAGATGAGTATTCTGTAATTTCCATATAACCTTAATGGTTTGCTTTTAGTTGTTATACAGAATTATTCCAACATCATTTTTACTGATTGCGAATAATAGCTTCTAAATTTTATGTATTTTGTAGTAAAATAAACTATGCAATCTACAGCAAAAACGGCAGACGACTATCTCAATACAGTAGACGAAAATAGGAAATCAGCGATGATGACTTTGCGAAATGTAATTGTAAAAAATCTTCCTAAAGGTTTTGAAGAAACTATGCAATATGGAATGATTAGTTACGTAGTGCCACATAGCATCTATCCAGATGGTTACCATTGTCAACACAAACAAGCATTGCCGTTTCTTTCAATTGCTGCTCAGAAAAATTTTATTGCCGTTTATCACATGGGAATATATGCAGATGCTCAGCTTTATCAATGGTTTGTAGAAGAATACGCTAAACGTTGTACTGCCAAACTCGACATGGGAAAATCTTGTATTCGTTTTAAAAATGGAA
This sequence comes from Chitinophagales bacterium, assembly GCA_020848475.1. Classification (GTDB taxonomy): domain Bacteria; phylum Bacteroidota; class Bacteroidia; order Chitinophagales; family JADIYW01; genus JADJSS01. Next base: position 7,675 of record JADKZZ010000058.1, read on the forward strand.
AACAAATACCATTCGAGCTAATCGGCGAATTGGCAAAAAAACAGAGCGTTAAAGATTGGATTAATTTATATGAATTAAATTATAAGAAAAAAACAAAATGAAACTTTACACAATAGACACTGGCTTTTTTAAACTCGATGGTGGCGCCATGTTTGGCGTTGTGCCAAAAACAATGTGGCAAAAACTCAATCCAGCAGATGAAAATAATATGTGCACTTGGGCTATGCGTTGCTTATTAATTGAAGATAATAATCGGCTGATGCTTATTGATACTGGCATGGGCGACTTTATCGATGATACATACAAAAAAAGATACCAGCCTTTTGGTGATGACACTTTGGAAACATCACTCAACAAGCATGGCTTCTCGCCTGACGACATAACAGATGTTTTTTTAACGCATTTACATTTTGACCATTGTATAGGTGCATTAAAAGATGATGGAAATGGAAAGCCAACATTACGCTTTCCTAATGCTACACATTGGTCCTCATTTGCACAATGGAAATCAGCTATGCAACCAAATGCTAGAGAAAAAGCGTCATACGTGCATAATTATTTAATGGCAATTCAGGAATCGGGAAAATTAAAATTTATAGAAAATGACGACTTAGGTATGCGTAATGTAGAAATAGAATACGTTTATGGACATACAGAATCTATGATGCTATGCCACATCTATAAGGACAAACAGATAATTTCTTATTGTGCCGACTTAATTCCATCTCATCATCATATCAAATTACCGTATATCATGGCGTATGACATTAGACCGATGGAATCTTTGCAAGAAAAAACAATCTTCTTAGAAAAGGCCTACGAAAATAAGCATATCCTATTTTTTGAACACGACAAAGAGGTAGAATGCTGCACACTAAAACGCACAGAAAAAGGCATAGAATTTGATAAATTAATGAAATTAGAAGAATTAGTTTAAACCCAATTATACGTATAAGTGTTCAAGTATCGAAATATTACGCTTTTCATCGCTTTACTATTATTTTGTATTTCTAGTTATGCGCAAATGGATAAAGCTGATAAATTATATGCTGATTATAAATACGCACAAGCAATCGAATTATATAAACCTATCGCTGAAAAAGGAAATATTAAAGCAATTCGCAAAATAGCTGAATGCTATAGAAAAATTAATGATTACCAACAAGCAGAAAAATACTATGCCTTGGTGACTGCTGATAAAAATGCCATTCCGAAATCATATTTATATTATGGACAAATGCTATTGGCAAATGAAAAATATGAAGATGCCAAAATATGGTTACAAAAATATTTAACATTGAAAAACGATGCCGACACAAGCATTGCCAGAACACTATTATTGTCGTGTGAGCAACAAAAAAACAATCCAACTTCAGCTCGCAAAATAGAAGTGCAAAATATGAAAGCACTCAATTCTATACATGCAGATTTTTGCGCCGTTCCATATGACAATGGCATCCTATTTACCTCTGCTCGTCAAGGCAAAATAAATGGCACTTCTGGCAGTGGTTTTCAAGAAGTATATTATGCATTTTACAATGCTGACTCTACAATGACAGTCGAGCCAGTGAAAGGTGTTGTAAATACCAAAAACTACAACAGCGGACCAGCATGCGTGGATACATTACACGATATCATCTATTTCACAAAAAACAATTTTCAATATGGCGATGCTGTGACCAATAAAAAAGGCGATGTCACTTTAAAGCTTTTTTCCGCTAAAAAAAGTAAAGACGGTTGGAAAGATATCAAAGAATTGGAGTTAAATGATAAAGAATATTCATGTGCATTTCCGAGTATTAATACAGAAGGCAATATGTTATTTTTTACTTCCGACAGAGGTGGCGGATTTGGTGGTAAAGATATTTATTATTCCACTTATCAAAATGAGAAATGGAGCAAGCCTAAAAACGCAGGAAAGGAAGTAAACACGAAAGGCGACGAACGTTATCCGTTTATTCATCATGATGGCACTTTATATTTTTCCTCTACAGGTTTGCCAGGTTTTGGTGGTATGGATATTTTTAAATGTGTGCCAAATAAATTGGGTGAATTTGGAAAGCCAGAAAACTTAGGAAAGCCGTTCAATAGTGCAACCGATGATTTTGGTTTTTATATAGATGCCAATTATTCGAATGGTTTTTTCTCATCTGACAGAAGCGGTGGAATGGGCAGCGATGACATTTACAGTTTTCAATTTAAAGATATCGCCTTTGAATTAAATGTATATTGCGACAGCAAATTAGCAGATGCCGTACAGCTAAGTGTACAAGAAAATGATAGTCTCATTAAAACTATTGAAGTCAACAAAAAGATAGCATTCATCTTACAGCCGAATACAAAATATACATTCACTTGTACTAAAGATAAATACACACAAGAACAACTAATTGTAAAAACAACAAGCAATAAAAAACCAATAAATAAATCTATTAATTTGACAGCAAAATAATTACAACAAACGAAGCAATAAGCCTTTTCGTTTTACGATATTTTTATAATCCCATTGTATTGCTTTTGCTTGTAAAATCCAGTTTTCTAAATCAGAATAGTTGATTTCGCTTAGTGTTTTATAAAATATAGAAGCATCTTTAAACTTCTTGCCTATCACGGTAAATTTATGTTGCACAAAATCAGCGCCACTCCAAAACATTAAGCGAATGCCTAATTTTTGCTTACTATAACCTACGATTGGATTGTCATTAATAAACCAAACAGGATGACTATGCCATATTTTCTGTTTTGCGTTCGGTAATAATTGATTTATCTTATTTGCTAAAACGTTAGCCACTTCTTGTTCTGAATCAGATAACATACTATTGTATATTACGATTGATGCATCTAGTTTTTTCATAACAATGTTTTTTAATTCACGGAAATCTAAACTATACTATAAAGTTAGCATAGTTTTTAAACTAAACACCAACATTTTCAATAAATCTTCTATCAATACGCACGGTTGCATTTAGTTTGTGCAAGATGGAATACAAACCAAAAAATGTACGATGCAGATAAATAGCATGACGAGATCCACGCATGGCTTCTGGCGTTCTAAGTGCTTTATTATTCATAAATTCTTCGCCTTGCAATTGCAATTGTTCGTAATACGCAAGATCACCGAAGTAGAAAGTATCTGTTTTCATTGGCTTTGACAAACATTGAATGGCTTTTAAAGACGTTTCCATAAAAAGCTGATCAGTGGCCGCTGTGTCCGAATCGCGCAACATATCTAAGCCTTTAAGGCAAATGCGTAATTTATCGGTATCAGCAAGCACATCATTGCGAACCAATGAGAAATAATAGTTATAAAAATCGTTTGGAATTGATTTCACACAACCAAAATCAAGCACCACTAATTGCATATCTTTTGTAACTAAAAAATTGCCTGGATGTGGATCTGCATGAAATTTTTTCAAATCGTGAATAGAGGTATGCAAAAAATCCAACAATGCTTGTCCTATTTTATCTTTGTTCGCTTGATTCGTTTCCGTATCTAGAAAAACCTGCATAGGTTGAGCATCAATCCATTCCATGGTCAGCACTTTCGATGAAGATAAAGCTGGATAATAAGTCGGAATAATTAAGTTGGGAATATGCTTAGTAGCGGCAGCTATTTCAACACCATTACTCAATTCTAATTGATAATTACACTCATCAATTAGTCGCTCTTCAAATTCGTCAAAATATTGTTTTACTTCAATTTCTTTTATGCCTACTATGCGCAATAACAGAGGTTTTACCATTTGGATATCTGCGTGAATGCTATCGGCAACGCCTGGATATTGCAGTTTAACAGCCAGTTTATTACCATTTTTATAAGCCAAATGCACCTGCCCTATTGATGCGGCATGATTTGCTTTTATTTCAAATGAATCATATAAATCATAAGGCGACTGATTCATATACTTCATAAAAGTGTTCATTACTAATGGACTACTTAATGCCATTGCGCTATTTTGTGCTAATGCAAATTTTTCGGCATAACCTTTTGGCAATAAGCCATTATCCATGCTTAGCATTTGCGCAATTTTCAAGGCACTGCCTTTTAATTGACTCATGAGGTTAAACAATTCAGATGCATTTTTTTCGTTTAAGGCATCTTCATTAACTTCTTTATGCACCATTTTTTGTGCATTGTGTTTTAGATAATTGGCACCTACACGCATGCTGGTACGGAACACGCTTGATGCTCTAGCCACTTTAGATGTTGGAATTTTTTCTTGTTCTTCCATCATACTACAAAATTACTTTCTAAGTTTAATAAAATGTTGCAAATAGTCAATACCAGAATCTATTGCATTTGGTGCCAATAAATCAAAAGCAAAATGAATAGTTTTTTCGACCATTACATCTGTATTTTCTTTGAAATTACTTTTGTCATTGGACCAAAAATATAGAATAGACAAAAATGCATTCCAAATAACTTGCTTATAATAATTCGATAAAAATGGTCTGATTTGTATTTCTCCGCTATTAGAAGCCGTTAGAATCAAACCATCAACATATACATAGAAATTTGATTTTAATTCGGAAAAAACAGCATTTTGAATAAAGGGAAATCTATTTTTTTTAATGATTGTTATGTATTTATCTTCGTTGCTATTCAAAGATTGCAAGAATGTAAAAACAAAAGCGAGCATTTTTTCGCGAGCTGAATAAGTATTGTAATTAAGGTCATCTTCACATATGGCTATAGTTTTGTCGAAAACGTTTGTCCATTCAAATTGTAATTCAGAATTCATACATAATAATAATGCGGTAAATCAAATTTAGTTCTATAAAAGATATATTTTTGTTAGAAATTGTTAATCAGATGCATTCTATTGAAGAATTAAGAAATATTTTTTTAGCGTACCTGCAAACAGAGAACAAAATAATAGAACCTAAAAATCTGTACGAGCCTAATCATTATTTTTTACAAATTGGAGGCAAAAGACTTCGTCCTCTTTTATTGTTACTTGCTACTGATATATTTGATGGAGAAATTGAACAATCTTTGGCGGCATCTTTAGCTATTGAATATTTCCATAATTTTACATTAATACACGACGACGTAATGGATAAAGCACCATTGCGTCGAGGATTTACCACTATTCATGAAAAATATAATTTGAATACAGCTATATTAAGTGGTGATGTCTTGATGATAAAAGCATGTGAGTATTTGGCAAAAGTAAATGAGAAATATTTCAAAACCGTGTTTGATGTTTATACAAAAACCGCCATTGAAGTATGCGAAGGACAGCAATACGACATTGATTTTGAAACTAAAGAAGTTGTCACACACGATGAATATATAGAAATGATTCGTTTGAAAACATCTGTTTTATTGGCCGCCAGCATGAAAATTGGCGCTATTTTAGGCGGTGCTAAAAAAGAAGACACCGAATTGCTATATCAATATGCTGAAAATTTAGGCATTGCATTTCAAATTCAAGATGACATATTAGATTGCTATGGCGATGAAAAATTGGTTGGCAAACAACCTGGTGGTGATATTATACAAAATAAAAAAACTTTGTTGTTAATACATGCCATTGAAAAAAGTAATGCCAATAATGACAAACGGCTTGATGAGATTTTAAAACAATCTGTTTTTAATAATGATGAAAAAGTAAACAATGTATTAGCTATATTTAATACATACAATACGAAAGCATTTGGCATTGAAAAGCGCGATATGTATATCCAAAAATCAATTGACGCTTTGGAAAAAATTAATTTGAATAGCGAAAAAAAAGCAGTACTAAATAGCTTAATTGACTATTTAGTTATGCGAGATTTTTGACAATAAGCGCTTCATAATAGTAATAAATAAAGCTATCTTATTAAATTATTGATTAGCCTTCGCCCAATCAATAATAATTTTCTTTTGTGCATCATTTAATTTTGCGTCTTTATGTATAATCGTATAACTAAAAAGTGGCATCTCATTTTTTTCTAAAGTTTCAACAAGCTCGTGCAATTTATGCTTTGCTTTTTTCTCGTCATAAGCACCAAACTCAGAAAAATTCAATTGTTTTTTACCATTATTCACATGCTTATTTAACCACCAAGCAACAGGCTGAATATTGTTATACCACGGATAAACAGTATTATTACTATGGCAATCATAACATGCTGTTTTTAGCAATTGCTGTACATCATCAGGCACAGATCGAACTTTTGTTATATCTGAATCTAAGATGTTAGTTTGTTGATTTTTTGTTGGATGAATAAATTGTATTACGATTAAAACTATCGCAACAACAAGTAGGATTTTCTTTTTCATAAGCATGAATTATGTCTCAAAAATAGGTAATTTAGTAGTATAAATATGAAAAAAATTGTTTTAATTATAAGTCTGTTCATTTGTCCACAAGCATTTTCGAGTGATTATCTTAAAGTATTATATGTAGCTGACCAATACCATACAATTGGAACTAATAAATATTTAATGACAAGGGAAACGCCTACGGATACTTTTTCCATTTTTTATGAAAATATTGCTGGTTTTACCTATGAAACGGGTTATACATATTGTCTATTAACTACAGTAAGTAAAAACACAGATACGAGTACCAACATTACGACATATCAATATAGCTTAAGTGAGATAAAATCAAAGATAAAAACACAAAATTCAAATCTTGAAACGAACGTAAAAAAAACATATACTGTAGCAGACAGTAGTACATGGTTATTGTATAAACTTCGCATGAAAGATGGAAGCACAAAAACCTTTTCTCTTCAAAAGGCTTATATTCGATTCGATATTAAAAACAATACCATTAGCGGAAACAGCGACTGTAACGAGCTTTCTGCAAGTTTTACGATGGACTCTAGTAGCATTTTATTTGAAAACATTAGTACTACAAAAATGAAATGTGGCAAGCATGCGATTGAACCAATCTTTATTCAAATGCTACAACAAGCAACAAACTATAGAATTAAAAATAAACAGCTTTTGCTTTTCAAAGGGAAATCGATGCTAGGATTGTTCACACGAAAAAAAGATTGAAAATATTATAAGACTGAATATGAATAGCGTAGAAATTATCTTATATGTAAGCGATCAAAATGCAAGCACAAAATTTTATGAAAAATTGCTAGATAAAAAGCCTGTTCTATTTGTACCTGGCATGACATCTTTTCAAATTGTAGAAAACTGTAGGCTTGGATTGATGCCATCTAATAGTATTGCAAAAATATTACAAAACAAAACACCACATCCAGATAATGGCTCAGGGATTCCACGTTGTGAATTATATGTATATGTAGATGATATTCATCAAGCATATAAACGCGCAATCGACTGTGGCGCTAGCTTAATCAGTGATATTGCACTGCGCGATTGGGGCGACTATGCTTATTATTTTGCTGACAGTGATGGACATATTATTGCCTTTGCTAAAAAATAAAAGCTGGCTCACTTCGTGAGCCAGCTTTAGAGCAAAAAATAGCATTAAAAACTATTTATAATTGTTTGATTTCTGCGACTAATTCTGTTAATGCTTTTTTCGCATCTCCAAAGAACATAGATGTTTTTGGATTATAGAATAATAAGTTGTCGATACCAGCATATCCAGCATTCATTGAACGTTTGTTGATAACGATATTCTTAGCATTTTCTACTTCTAAAATTGGCATGCCATAAATTGGCGAACTTGGATCTACTTTTGCTGCTGGATTGACAACATCGTTAGCTCCTACTACTAAAACCACATCTGTTTGTGCAAATTGTGGATTGATATCTTCCATTTCCACTAATTTATCATATTCCACATTTGATTCTGCTAACAACACATTCATGTGTCCAGGCATACGACCAGCTACTGGATGAATAGCATATTTAACTTCAACGCCTCTTTCTTCCAATATTTTTTCTAGTTCATGTATAACGTGTTGTGCTTGAGCCACCGCTAAACCATATCCTGGAACGATAACTACTTTGCTTGCATAGTTTAATTGAACTGCCAAATCTGACACTTGTACATCTTTAACGGTACCTTTTTCGCCAGCATCAGCACCAGCAGCGCCGCTGCCACCGCCAAATGCACCAAATATTACGTTTGACAAAGGTCGATTCATCGCTTTACACATAGCCAGCGTTAATAAAGTACCTGCCGAACCTACTAAAATACCACCTGTTAGCATCGGTTTGTTGTCATACAAGAAGCCTCCAAATGCTGCCGCTAAACCAGTAAAAGAGTTCAATAATGAAATAACAACAGGCATATCAGCGCCGCCAATTGGAATAGTAAATAAAATGCCGTACACAATCGCAACGACAAACAATGCCCAAACAATTGCTGGTGGCAAACTTGTACTTTGCAATACTACATACGCTGAAAATACGATTACTACAAGTAATAATGCATTATTCAAAATATTATATTGTGGCAAGCGGATTGGCTTATTCATTTTACCAGCCAATTTTAAATAAGCGATAATAGAACCAGAAAATGAGATAGTACCTATAACCAAACCAGCAATAATAAACGCCATAGAGCTATATCCAGTGCCTGTTTCTTGAATTTGATGAGCAACATGCGGAAATTCTGTAAGTCCTATTAATGCCGCGCACGCACCACCCATACCATTGAACATCGATACCAATTCTGGCATCTTTGTCATTTCTACTTTTTTAGCTGTAATCCAACCAATGGCAGTACCAATAGCAATTGCTCCAAAAATTAAAGCAATTTTGAAAAACTCTCTTGAAGTTTGTCCTTCTTTTTCATACAAAAAAATGGTACCTAAAATGGCAACAGTCATACCAAATGCACCAATCAAATTTCCTTTACGTGCAGTTTTGGCATTTCCCATCATTTTTAATCCGACGATAAATGTTATCGAACCTATTAAATAAGATATTTCTAATATTCCTTTCATTATTTTATTTAGTATTTAGACACTTGGCACAAGGCATAAGTATCTTCGTTAATTAATTATTTTATTCTGAATACTTTTGATTAATCCGTTTAAAAGTTTAGATATTTCATTGATAAATAGAGTAGTTTGAGAATATACTTCAGTTGTAATATATTCTAGATTTTTACTGATAATAAATAAAGTATCTACCTCATACAAGGAACCTCTTGAAATTTTTAAAAACTGAATGTAATTTTTTGAGCTTTCTCTACCAAAACCTTCCGCAATATTTACTGGAATAGATATAACTGCTCTATTAATTTGACTAGTTAAATTAAATTTTTCTGCTGATGGAAATTGAGAAGTGATGCCATAAATATAAGAAACAAAATCTATTGACTTCTGCCAAACAATTAAATCTTTGTAAGATGTTATTTTTGTTGTTTTGTCCATTCTTTTAACTAATGTCTATTGCCTAATGTCTATTGTCTAATGCCTAATGCCTAAATTATTTTTTCTTAAACATTTCCAGCATACGGTCAGTAACTACAAATCCACCCACAACATTGAGTGTCCCAAGAATTACTGCTAAAAACCCAAGTATTAAACCAAGTATATTGTTCGGTTCTGTATCTAACATGACAATGATTGCACCAACAATTACTACGCCATGTATGGCATTTGCACCTGACATTAATGGCGTGTGCAACACCGTAGGAACACCACCTATTACTTCAATGCCTACAAAAATAGATAGTACAATGAAATATATCATTTCACGATTTTCTACAAAAAAATTAAGTATTTCCATATTTGTTAGTTTGTATTTGCGTATAAAAAAACTATAAAAGATTAAGCTTTTACATTTTTGCCTTGGTGAACAATTAAACTTCCCTTCGTAATTTCCTCTTCCATTTCCCATTTAAATCCATCTTTTGTAGCTAAATGATATAATAAAGTTTGAATATTTTTTGCGTACAAATCGCTGGCGTTCATAGGCAATAAAGAAGGTATGTTGCCTTCTCCAATAATGGTAACACCATTAATATTTACATTTTCATTTAACTTGCTTCCTACCACATTTCCACCTTGTTCGACTGCCATATCTAAAATAACAGAACCAAATTTCATGGATTTTACCATTTCTTCTGTCACCAATACTGGCGCTTTTCTACCAGGTATTAATGCTGTTGTAATGACGATATCAGCTTCTGCTACGTGCTTACCAACAAGCTCTTGTTGTTTTTTTAAAAATTCATCAGAAACTCCTTTTACATAACCACCTTCCATTTTGATGGTATCGTCACCTTTTACTTCGATGAACTTTCCACCTAATGATTGTACTTGCTCTTTAGTTTCTGGTCGAATATCCGATACTTCTACGATGGCTCCTAAACGTTTTGCGGTAGCAATAGCTTGTAAGCCAGCAACACCAGCACCAAAAATCACGACTTTAGCTGGTTTTATTGTACCAGCAGCAGTAGTCATCATTGGAAAAATTTTACCTAATGTATCTGCACACATGATTACCGCTTTGTATCCAGCCAAGTTGGCTTGCGATGATAATGCGTCCATTTTTTGAGCGCGTGAAATACGCGGAACTGCGTCCATAGAAAATGCTGAAATGCCTGCTTTTTCACATGCACTCACCAATTCTGGATTGGTTGCTGCCCACATAAATGAAATTAAAACTGCATCTTTTTTCATTAATGCTATTTCTTCTGGTAATGGTGCATTTACTTTTAAAACTATATCTGCTTGATATGTCGTGTTTTTATCTGATAGCGTTGCGCCTGCTTCTTTGTAGTTGTCATCAGAGAAGAATGAATTTAAACCTGCTCCACTTTCTACATGAACTGTAAATCCTTGTTTGATTAAATCTTTTGCAATTAATGGAGTAATGGCAACTCTGTTTTCTTTAAATTTGGTCTCTTTGGGAATGCCTATTATCATTGATTTTGAAAATTTTGTGTGCTAAAATAACAATGTTACAGCGTATTTATGCTACATGTTAATAAAATTGAAGTTTTGTTAAGATTAATATGCATGCATTGGAATAAAAATTTGTAACAAAATTAATTCCGTACTTTGTACCTTACCTATTGAGAATCATGAGAAAGGCTATCTTGATACCTATACTATTTACTTGTTTGATGTGGACCTTGTTTATTATCCATTTCTTTACGAATGTTAATTTCAGCTATTTAGGTATTCACCCACGAGATAGTCATACACTGATTGGCATTTTCACTGCGCCATTAATACATGGCAATTGGGAGCATCTTATTTCTAATACCTTGCCAATCTTAATCTTAGGTAGCATATTGCTGTATATGAATAAAAAAATAGGCATTTTGATTTTCATTTGTAATTATTTGATAACTGGATTGTTGGTGTGGTGCTTTGCACGTGGAAATTCTTATCATATTGGTGCAAGCGGTATCATTTATGGAATGGCTTCTTTTTTATTATTCAATGGTTTTTTTCGTATGGACATCAAGTCGATAGCCATCGCCAGTGGTGTGGCTTTATTTTATGGTGGAATGGTTTGGGGAATTATTCCTGAGCAAGCAGGAATTTCATGGGAATCTCATTTAGCAGGCAGTTTCAGTGGTTTTGTATTGGCATTTATTTTTAGAAACTGGCACAAAGATGATTTGTATAAGATACAAGAAAATGACACAATGCAACGAAAAACTTTTGAAAAATATATTAATCGTTAAGAAAGTTCTCTAAATGGATTTCTCAATGTATATTCAGCTGGCTTTATTCGATTTAAAAAATAAGGCAAGCTCGTATTTAGTAAAGGATTTTGCATTTTTAAATACGCATTCAATGGAAATGCCTGCGCGCCAATAGTAGATTTTATTTCTGTTGCAGTTCGACCAAAATGGATTTTATTTTTCTTATTATCAATGGCAAATTTTACAAAATCTAACAGCATACGGTTGTACAGTTTTTGTTCTTTATTAATGGCATAATCAAGTCCAATATAATGCACATGCAACATGTTTTCATCTACATTAAACAAACATGCAAATCCAACTAAGGCTTCTTCTTTGTAATATCCAATAATATTAAATTTATCGGCATACAATAGTTTCATTCTTTCAAAAAAATCAACACTTAGTGTAGCCATATTAAAGGCAACATGATTGATCACATTCGCATATAAATATGAAAATTGTGCTCGATTATTTTTGATTTCTTCTAATGTAAAATTGACAGTTTTTATCGAAGAGGATAAGGCTAATATTTTTTTATCACGTACGCGATATTTTGAAGAAATCGCACTTAAATAATCATCAAACGATGTCCATGCAGCAGCAATTGGCATCAACATATCTGGTTCAGTAATAAAAGGATGAAAAGCATGGCTTGAAAAAGAAGCACATTTTGACTCATCTTGCAAATAGATATTCGCCACCAAATAAGCACTAGGTTTTTGCTTCGTAAATGAAGTATACAATTTTGTAAAAATGTCTGGTAATAGAGAAATTATATTATCACCTTGCTGACAAATGATGCCTTTATCACCAGTAAAAAACACATTACCTAAGTTGAGTAATTTTGTGTCTTTTTTAGCGATATATTGCTTCACTTTACTTTTTATGCCAGTTGAAGCATTTGCATTATAATTGACCAGATTGCGAAACGAAAAATCTAATAATTGTGTATATAGACCTGCAACGATTTTATCTTCTTTATACACCAATACATACCTAAATTGGATAGCAGTATGAATTTCTTCAATCACAGATAAAAACTGATGCGTTTGATAGAAAAAAATATTGGGTGTAATGCTGTTCCAGACTTGTTCATCAATAGCTGAAATATGTTCAAATATTTGGATTGAAATGGAATTTGCTAATCTAATTGTTTGTACTTGCATATATAATCAGCAAAAATAAACAAGGAAATCGAACTATTGTTTTACACTTTGACAAACATGGATATTTATTTGAAAATTATCTTTATATTTAATCAACAAAAATTCGATGTATGCTCGGTTTTATAAATGGATTAATTGTGTCAAATGCCTTTGAATGGTATTTCCACAAAAATGTATTGCATGGTCATGGCAAGAAAAAGGATAGTTTCTGGCGATTTCATTGGGCAGTGCACCACAAGACAGTTTTAAAAGAAGAATTTAGAGATTCGGATTATGAACATAATATTTTAGACGCATGGGATCCACAAAGCAAAGAAGTGGCTGCCTTGGTATTTGGTGCAGTTGCTGTTTCTCCATTATTTTGGATAGCTCCTGGTTTTACAGCTGGCGTTTGGTTTTCGCAATATAACTATTACAGAGTACATAAAAAATCTCATTTAGATCCAGAATGGGCATATAAATATTTGCCTTGGCATTATGACCATCACATGGCTCCTGACCAAGATAAAAATTGGTGTGTCACATTTCCACTTTGGGATTATGTAATGGGCACACGTTTACATTACAAAGGAACAGAACGTGAAAAAATAGACATAGAACGCAGAATGCGAAAAGCAGCTGTAACTACCAACAAACAAGTATTTTCTAAAACTTCAGAAAATAAATAAGGTTAAAGCTTGACATTACAATGCTAAAAAATTTACTTTGTAGCAACGTAAACAAACTTTATGAAAATCAACAAAATTATTGGTCTCACGACAATAGCATTCGTCGTGTTTTTTAGTAGTTGCAAACTTATCGATAAGCTAACAAAATTTGATGTTAATTACAGCACAAATTACACTATTCCTGCCAGCTTAGTTCCTGGAATATTAGGTGATATTTTCACGCCAGATATTACAACAAATTCTGAACAAATATTTACCAACAACAACACGAAAGCAGACTTATTGGAACAAGTAAATCTAAAAAGTTTACAACTTACAATTACAAGTCCAAGTGGAAAAATATTTGATTTCTTGAAATCAGCGAGTGTATTTGTCAGTGCTGATGGCTTGCCTGAAGTAAAAATTGCTTACATCGACAATATAGACGATAGCGTTGGCAATAGTATTTCATTAAACGCAACAGGAGTTGAATTAAAAGAATATCTCAAAAAATCTAAGATAAAAATTAGAGTTGCCAATACGACAGACAAGATTGTTTCAGAAAATGTGACTATTAAGATAGATGCTATTTTCTTTGTAGATGCTAAAATATTGGGCGTTTAATCAAAGGCTTTTATCTATAATCTATAATTCAATTTTACCAATACCATCTCTCACAATTATTGGCTCCTCGCCTGTGCAGTCAATAATTGTTGATGGTTTATAGCCACCTATTCCACCATCAATCACTATATCCACTATTTTTTCATATCGTTCATATATGGCATTTGGGTCAGTGATATAATCAATGATATCATCTTCATGATGTACTGATGTTGTAATAATTGGATTGCCTAGCTCCTGTACTATCATTCTTGCAATGTCATTATCAGGTACGCGAATACCGACTGTTTTTTTATTATTTTTAAATAATTTAGGAATTGCATTATTCGCTTTTAAAATAAAAGTAAATGGACCAGGCAAACAGCGTTTCATCAATTTATATGTGCGTGTATCTACGTTCAGCGTATAATCGCTAATATGACTTAAATCGTAACAAATAAAAGAGAAGTTCATTTTTTCCAACTTCACACCTTTTAGCCTACAGATTTTTTCGACAGCACTTTTATTAAAAATATCGCAGCCTAAGCCATACACAGTATCTGTCGGATATATCACTAATCCACCATTGCGCAAACAATCTACCACTTGTTTCATTTTGCGCATATCGATATTATGAGGAAATAGTTCTAACAGCATAAGATGCTATTTATTAAATTGTATGTTGCTGTAAGGTAAGCATAAATAATAAAAAAGTCGCCTTGCGGCGACTTAGTATTTTTTTATTGAAACATTTCCAAACTGACTTTTGAGAACTGACAAATAAAGCCACCCATCAAAGCCAAGGTAAGAATCCAATATCCAGCGTTAATGGCGATGTATTTCCAACCACGTCTTTCAAACAATGCTCCAATGCCCACTAAAGGCAAGGCTACTGTAATACCTAAGATGGTGCCGTGTAAAGCGCCGTGTTTAAAAGTACGAAATTCATTTCCATACTTTTCAAAGCCAGATTGGAGAAAGCTTAATGCTTCAGGATTTTTAATCTCTACTTGATGTTGTAACATACCAAAAAATCCGAATTGATGAATAACAACACTTGAAATTCCAAATGAAATAAAAAAACCAAAAAGAATACACAAGCCAAAAACCAATGGCATATTGAAACCTTCTTGTAATTTTGATTCCTCAAGTCCGCAGGCATTCATCCAAGCCGTTCCAAATACTTTTGGATTGTACCAAATAAAACCGACTAATAAGGGAATAATAGACGCGATTAACGACGTCAGTAACATGTTTAATTGCATAGCTTTTATTTTTATTCATTCAATGTACGATATTTCAGCATTAAGGTCAAATTGAAAATAAATTAATTATCAACAAAAAAAAGCCACTTGTAAAAAGTGGCTCTGTAAAATATATTGAAACTATTTAAGCTACTGCTTTAGCTACTAAATCTGCTGCTTCAGAAAGCAAGATAGCCGATTGAACTTTTAAACCAGAGTCTTCTATCATTTTCTTTGCAATATCAGCATTCGTGCCTTGCAAACGAACGATAATTGGAATTTCGATATTACCGATGTTTTTATAAGCTTCTATTACACCTTCTGCCACGCGATCGCAACGAACAATACCACCAAATATATTGATTAGAATAGCTTTTACGTGTTCATCTTTCATAATAATACGAAAAGCCTTTTCAACACGTTCTGCATTTGCCGTGCCACCAACATCTAAGAAATTTGCTGGCTCGCCACCAGAAAGTTTAATAATATCCATAGTCGCCATTGCTAAACCTGCGCCGTTTACCATACAACCAACATTGCCATCTAATTTCACGTAATTCAATTCAGCTGCCGCAGCTTCTACTTCGATAGCATCTTCTTCTAATAAGTCGCGTTGCGCTTCTAAATCTTGATGGCGAAATAATGCGTTATCGTCTAAGTTTACTTTTGCATCAACAGCAATAATTTTATCATCAGAAGTTTTTAAAACTGGATTTATTTCAAACATGCTTGAATCAGAACCTTCATATGCCTTATACAAACGTTGTGTAAAATCCACCATTTCTTTGAAAGCATTTCCTGACAATCCTAAATTAAATGCAATTTGACGAGCTTGGAAAGCTTGCAAGCCTATTGTTGGGTCAATCCATTCTTTAAATATTTTTTCTGGCGTGTGTTCTGCAACCTCTTCGATGTCCATTCCGCCTTCTGTCGAATACATGATTACATTGCATTCTTTTTTTCTATCTAACAACACTGACATGTAAAATTCTTTCGTTTCTGATGCTCCTTTATAATAGGCATCTTCTGCGATTAATATTTTATGAACCACTTTGCCTTGTGCGCCAGTTTGTGGCGTCACCAATGTCATACCTAAAATTTGATCTACTTTTTCTTTAAGTGCTTCTAAATTGGGTGCAAACTTAACGCCACCACCTTTGCCACGACCACCAGCATGTACTTGTGCCTTTACGACCACACCTTCGCTGCCTGTGCGTGCGCTAATCACTTTCCATGCGCCTATTGCTTGTTCTTTTGTTTCGGCAACTATGCCTTCTTGAACTTTAACGCCATATTGTTTTAAAAGTTCTTTACCTTGATATTCGTGTAAATTCATCTTTTGTTTTATTTTTATGAGCCAATAGGAATATGTTAGAAAAATGGAATTTCATTTATAATAATTTGAAATACATTTAACGGCACAAAAGTAGAAAGTATTCTTAAATTTTAGAAGTAAAAGTAAAAAGTTTATCATTAATTTTAGTTTTTACCTATAATTGCATAAAATTTATTATTAAAACGCCAATCGACATATTAAAAAAATCACAGCATCTAGAATTGTTGGTGCATTTGCATCCTTATTGTTTCAGTTATGCAATTATTGACAAAACACAACATCAACTGATTGATTTTGAAGTAAAAGTAATAAATCAACAGCTTGGAAAATTTTTGCATTTAGACACGATAGCGCTTTGGTTTGCCGACCATGAAGAAACATTTAGCCTGCCATTTAAAACATCTAAAGTGGCCATTTACTCGCCTGAATTTACCATTTTGCCAGAAAAAACAGATAAAACTGCCGAGCTTTTCAAATTATTAGGCTATCCGAATTCTGACAATATTACCTATTTGAAAAACAAAATTTCAGATACTTTCTATGTGTATTATTCTTTGCCTGATAAGACCATCAATTTTATAGAAAATCATCTTCCCAATGTTGAATTTTTTTGCATTGACTATGGTTTGTTGAATTTTTACAATAGCAAATTATCCTTTAAAAACTATGTTGCTGCCAATTTATATGGTGAGGAATTGACAATTTGCTATAAGAGAAACAATGAAAATTTATATTACAATAAATTTCCTGTAAAAGGCAAAGAAGATTTATTGTACTACTTACGTTTAACTTACGAACATTTGGAACTATCATTGAATGAATTTCCAACTTACCTTTATGGCTTTATTGAAGAAAAATCACCTATGTATTCAACGACATACGGATACATACGGAATTTTGAAATCGATAGAACATTAAAAAACACACTTTCACTGCGAATGACGATTGAAGACATTCCTTTGCATTATTACATTAACTTGATTGGATTAGATTTATGAGAATTATTTCGGGCACGCTGAAAGGGAAAAGATTTTATCCGCCAAAAAATATTCCTGCAAGACCAACTACTGATTTTGCCAAAGAGGCTTTATTTAATATTTTAAATAATCATTTTGATTTTTCTGACATAAAATTCCTGGATTTATTTGCTGGCACCGGAAGCTTGGATATGGAAATGTTCTCCAGAGGTTGTACAGATATTACCTCTGTTGACATGAGTAAAATAAGCTTAGGTTTTATCAAAAAAATGAGCGAAGAAGTAAAGATTCCGAATCATAAAATAATATTTGGTGACGCCATACAATTTGCAAAAAATTGCACACAACAATATGATTTAATTTTCGCTGGTCCGCCTTATGCACTTGAGATTATCGATGAAATTCCAGATATTATCTTCGACAAGAATTTGCTGAAAGAAAATGGTATGTTTATCCTAGAGACTTCGCCAAAACACGATTTCACTGAACACTCAAAATTATTAGAAGTGCGTAATTATGGACAAACACATTTTTGGTTTTTTGGTGATGAAACGAATGATGATGATGATGAATAGGAATAATTCATTATGAAAAGATTTTACACTAATAACATACAAGGCAATATTGCATTTCTTGAAAATGAAGAAGCATTGCATTGCAGTAAAGTATTGCGTTGCAGAATAAATGACAAAGTAGAAATATTGAATGGCAATGGTGCTTTACTCAGCGGTCAGATTTCAAACATTCAAAAACTCGATGTACAAATAACTATTATTGGAAAAATCAAAGAGCAGATAGAAAATGCAAATCGAATTTCTATTGGCATTTGCTTGACAAAAAATCCGGCACGAATAGAATGGTTTGTTGAAAAAGCAACAGAAATAGGCATTGTATCGATATTTCCATTAGTTTCAGAGCGTACTGAAAAACAAAATATAAAGTTAGAACGATTACAAAATATAATTATCTCAGCAGCTAAGCAAAGTGGGCAATTGCACTTTCCTACATTACATACAACACAAAGCTTAAAAAGTTTTTTGCAGGAAACATATCAATACGAACAAAAATTTATTGCACATTGTGAAGATGAAAAACAACAATTAAAAAATGTATATCAACGTGATAAAAATGCAATAATATTGATTGGACCCGAAGGCGACTTTACAAAAGAAGAAATTGCAATTGCCATTAACAAAAATTATATGCCTATTTCTTTAGGAAATTCTATATTGCGTGTAGAAACAGCCGGTGTAATGGCTTGTGCCATAATAAACAGCATCAATAATGATTAAAATTTCAAAACATATCCTTCTTATTTTCTGTATTTGTGTGCTACCTATACATGCTATAGCACAAGTAAAAACAACAACAAAATTAGGATTATTGAAATACAAAGGTGGTGGCGATTGGTATGCAAATCCAACTTCTTTACCCAACCTTGCTAAGTTTTGCAATCAACAATTACACCTAAATCTGAGTACTGACATTGATGAAGTCGAGCCAGGTAGCATTTCCATTTTTAATTATCCATTTGTACATATTACTGGTCATGGCAATATTATTTTCACAGATCAGGAAGCCGCTAATTTGCGTGCTTACTTAATTGCTGGTGGTTTTTTACATGTATCAGATAATTATGGCTTAGATCCTTTTATCAGAAAGGCCATGAAAAAAGTATTTCCTGAATTAGATTTTGTAGAACTTCCCAATAATCATCCAATATATCATCAGCATTTCGATTTTCCGAATGGTTTACCAAAGATACATGAGCACGATAAAAAAGCAGCACAAGGATTTGGCCTTATTTACGAAGGAAAATTAGTCTGTTTTTATGATTATGAATGCGATTTAGGTGATGGCTGGGAAGATGCTTCTGTGCACAAAGACACGGAAGAAGCTCGACAAAAAGCTTTAAAAATGGGCGCAAACATAGTGCAATATGCCTTTACAAAATAATATTGAATTGCAATTAATTCCTGTTTGTTTGAAATAAAAAAATGAAGATTATCGCATTATAATCCAGAAGCGATATTGCTTATTCCGCCGATGCCACCACTGCCAAGTCCGCCGAAAATTCCCGTGTCAAAAAATCCTTTTTGTTTTTGCAATTTCAGCCAGTTAAACTGTTGCGATGTAACATAAATAGTCATATAAAATCCTTTTTGAAAACCAACTGGTGTCCACTTGAATTCCATTTGCCAGCAGTGCAAGTCACGCACGATTGCAATATCTGTTCTTGTAATGCTTTTATTGCTAATATCAAATCCTGAAGAAACGCTGATTTTCCATTTTTTGGTGATGTTTACATCTAATCCTAAGGCAAGTGTTTGTGTAATTGCTGTGGTATCTTTTTTATTAAATTTATATCGAGACAAACTCAAACTATATTGATAATTGATTGCCCATGGAATTGAAAAATTATAGTAGCCACGTTCATAAATATTTTTTGGATAAAATTGATTGTTGATGTCCTGTGTTTCCAGCATGGATTGGTTAATACTATTTTGCTCTTGCATTCCTTTTTTAGAACGCACACTTCCGCTAAGTGAAATATTCAAATTCGTCAATCGGAATAAACGTCGTTTTTCTTTCCAATAAAATTGATTCGTTTGCCTGTTTAAACTATCAATAGAATATGGATCCATGTTGACATTCATCGACAAGTTAAGTTTGTCTGTAATATGCGTGCTTGCACTAATATTCAATGCGCTGAAACGTTTCGTAAGCATATTATAATTCATACCAAAAGAAAGATTATCGAGCAGCGTAATTTTTTTAGTATGCGTCACCGTATCTTTTTTCGAATACACTTTGATTTCTAAAGTATTAGAAAAATTCAGACCTATATTTCCTTGTTTGTTTGATGGTGTAATGCCATTATTTTGAAA
>JADKZZ010000059.1 GCA_020848475.1 Chitinophagales bacterium
ATGACAATATTAGGAGCAGCCGTTTGGTGTTGTGTAAAAGGGTGCCAAATATAATTTGTATCTTTTTCAGAAAGATTCATAATCTATAGGTAAGTTGGTGTCTGTATCTTGATTTGGTAATGGACTTAACAAAGGCAACAGATTTTTACGAATTGAACTAGCTTGATGAGCAATGAAGCCTTTCGACAAAATGTCAGCTTTAGCTATTTTACCTAAAAGACGAACGCCAGTATGTTGCAAAATAAAAGTTTCAGATGAACTATTTTCATCACCATTGAAAACAATACCTGCAATATCAATATTATGGTGCTTTAGCGTTTCAATAGTTAGCAGTGTATGATTAATGCTTCCCAAATAATTCATAGAAACCACTATAACAGATAGTTGTAATTGTTTTATTAAATCAATTATTAAATAATTTTGAGAAAGAGGAACCATCAGTCCACCAGCTCCTTCTACTATCAAGTAATTATTTGATTTTGGTAATTTAATAAATTGATTATCAATATTTTTATTCGATAAATATGCAGCTAAATGAGGCGAAACAGGGTCTTCAAATAAATAAGCTTCATCATGTATAGTTTGATGGTGCAAGGTGTACTCCTCAATAAAGTCCGAATCCGTAAAATCTAAGTTTCCGCATTGAATAGGTTTCCAATAGTCAGCTTGCAAAGCCTCCACGACAATGGCAGACACTACTGTTTTACCAACATCTGTACCGATTCCTGTAATAAAAAAGCCTTTCATTAATCAGATAACTGTTTTATAATCAAGTAATAACGAAAATAATCTATCAATTTCATCTTTTGTATTAAAACTATGCAATACAACCCTGAGCCGCTCTCTACCTAATGGAACGGTAGGTGAAAGTATGGCTCTTACATCTAACTTATACATCTGTAAATAACTTGCTATCTCTTTGCAGTTTTTATTACCCGGAACAATAATACCAAAAATTGGACCTTGACCACACACCTCAAACCGTCTAGCAAGCTTCTTAATGTTTAAATAAAAGTAATTGTTTAAAGTATTCAATTTAAATAATTGATTTCTATTGATTTGTATAAAATTATAACTATGTTTCACGCTCAATAAATTATGTGTATCTAAGGCTGTTGTATAGATGAAATTTTTAGAAAAATTGATTAAATAGTCTTTTAACAACTGAGTGCCTAACACGACAGCACCATGACTAGCTATCGCCTTTCCGAAAGTATAAATGCGTGCAAAACACTTTTCCTCTACTGCTGATACATTACAAAGTCCACTACCATTTATGCCAAAAAGTCCGCCGGCATGTGCTTCGTCCACGATAAGGTTCAAACGGAATTGTGCGCATATTTCAGCCAATTCACTCAAATTGGCTTTATCGCCATCCATAGAAAAAACAGATTCTGTTATCAGGAAAGCTATATCGTAGTCGCTGTTATTAAGTTTTTGAATCAAATCGCCTAACTGATTATGTTTGTAAGGTATTAATTTTGCGCCACTCAAACGCATACCTTGATGTATGGAGGTGTGCACCATTTCGTCGTAGAAAATGGTATCTTTAGGACGAATTACAGTAGAAATCAAGCCGACGTTAGCATCAAAACCTGAGTTAAACAAGAGCGCAGCTTCTGCATGGTGAATCTGCGCTAAACGCTCTTCAATTTCTTCACAAAGTAAAGAGTTTCCATTTAACAAGCGAGAACCAGTAGCGCCACTTTTGTGAAATTGATAATTTTTAAAATCATCTTGCACTTGTTGTCTAATAAATGCTGAGCGTGACAAGCCTAAATAATCATTTGAAGATAAATCAATTAAGTCATTAGTAATGATTAACTTACGAAAAAGATGCTCATTGTTTCGTTGAAGTAAAAAATGGTTTATTCTTTCAACAGCATTCATGTAAAAGATTAAATTTGTTGGCTAATGATTAGCGCAACACGAAGTTTCTGCGCTTACTTCTTCTTGTTTGAAAGCAACTCGTGGCCTCAAACCAAGCAATTCAAACATAGATTGATCGTCTGCAAAGCTTGGATTCGGCGTGGTTAATAATTTATCACCAGCAAAAATTGAATTTGCACCTGCAAAAAAGCATAATGCTTGCTCTGCTACTGGCATATCTAATCGACCTGCGCTTAAACGGACTAATGTTAAAGGCATGGTTATGCGAGCCGTTGCAATCATGCGCACCATATCAAACACAGAAACGCGCTTCATGTCTTCCAGCGGTGTACCTTCAACTGCTACTAATGCATTAACAGGCACAGATTCAGGATGTTGTGGCAATGTAGCTAAAGTATATATCATACCTATTCGTGCGTCTTCATTTTCACCTAATCCGATGATGCCACCACTACAAACACTAATTCCAGCTTTTCTTATATTGCCAATTGTATTCAGTCTGTCTTGATAGGTTCTGGTTGTAATTACTTTATCATAATGTTCCTCTGAAGTATCGATATTATGATTATAGGCATATAATCCAGCATTTTTCAAACGAATAGCCTGCTCCTCTGTGAGCATTCCCATTGTGCAGCAAACTTCCATTCCCAATTGATTTACGCCACTCACCATTTCTAAAACCTTATCAAAATCTTTGTTGTCGCGCACTTCACGCCAGGCTGCACCCATGCAAAAGCGCGTAGAGCCGTTTTCTTTTGCTTCGCTAGCTTTGGAGATTACATCGTCAACATCGAGTAATTTATGTGCTTTTAGGCCGGTATTATATCTTGCTGCTTGTGGACAATAAGCACAATCTTCCGGACAGCCTCCAGTTTTAACAGATAGTAAGGTGTTGACTTGCACCTCTCCAATCCTATTGAATTTTTGGTGTACTGCTGATGCCTCGTACATCAATTCTAATAATGGTTTTTGGTAAATAGCCTTTATTTCTTCAAAAGTCCAATTGTTTCTGACTTGCATAATAATTTATTCGTTCAGTAAATTAAGTTAAATTATTTGGAATCCATTCCATTCTTACGTTTAAAATTTTTGAAAACAGGATTATTTTTAATGTATTCCTCTCCCATCGCCTGTTCTTGCTTTTTATAACTAGATAAATCATTAATATTAGGAGGAATTACGACGTTATTATCTATTGGAGCTGTTGTTGTATCTAAAGCTTTTATTTTATATAATAAGCTATCAACAGCCACCAATAAGCTTGAATATTCTTTAGGATGTGCCTGATAATAACGCAAAGTAGCGAAAAATGAAGTACTATCCACTTTGTGATGTTTTAAAATGTCTGGATAATATATTTTACGTACTAAAGAAACGGAATCCGAATTTCGCCATTTTAATTGCTCATTTACATAAGCTTCCATCAAGAAAACATCGGTCAAAACTGTTGCCATTTTTTTTTCCTCGAGTATTTTTTTATCCGTATCAAATCTATGTTTACGAACACATGAAATAAATATAAACGTTGCAATTATGCATAACATAAATTTTGAGCTATATTTATAAAAAAAATCGAGTACTGTCATGCCAACAATTTCTGTACTGCAAGATATAACAAAATATGCTAAAGCCAAAAATGCTGTTTTAGTTGCTATTTCTAAAACTAAAACCGTTGATGACATTCAACAAATATACAATGCTGGCCAAAGAATTTTTGGGGAAAATAAAGTGCAAGAGCTGGTGCAAAAATATGAATTACTTCCTAAAGATATACAATGGCACATGGTGGGTAATTTACAAAGTAATAAAGTAAAATACATTGCACCATTTATCCAATTAATACACTCAGTTGATAGCTTAAAACTTGCTATTGAAATCAATAAACAAGCACTGAAACTCAACAGAGTTATTGACATTCTCTTAGAGATACATATTGCTGCAGAAACAAATAAAAGTGGGTTTTCTGAAGATGAATTAATAGATCATTTGGATATTAATGCATTTAATTCTTTGCAAAATATACGAATTGTTGGCTTAATGGGAATGGCAACAAACACAAAAAGTCAGGTTCTAATCAAAAATGAATTCAGTGGATTAAAACAGTATTTTGATAAAATAAAACAACAGTATTTTAGTAAGTCCGATGAATTTTCAATACTTTCTATGGGCATGAGCGGCGATTATCAGCTTGCATTAGAAGAAGGCTCAACAATGATAAGAATTGGGTCTGCTATATTTGGAGAACGCGAAATTAAAAAAAATCCAAATATTCCTATTTAAAGATAGTATTGGCAATTTGCATGGCGTTTATAAATGCTTCTTTATTTAAACCATGTTCGATATTATTTTCTTCAAAATAAGCTACTAAATTTTCCGTAGGCATATTTCCTGTCAGTTTATCTGTTGCCATAGGACAGCCGCCATACCCTTTTATTGCACCATCAAATCGAGTGCAACCTGCATTCCAAGCTGCTTCTACTTTTTCTCGCCATGTTGTAGGTGTTGTATGGAAATGTGCTCCAAAACCTATTTCTGGGAAATCTTCTGACAAAATCGAAAAAACAGATTGTATTAATTCAGGTGTTGCAACACCAATCGTGTCTGAAATCGAAAACTTATTTACACCGATTTCAAGCAATCTATCCACCCAATGTTCTACTAATGCAGCATCATAAAAATCATTGTAAGGATTGCCAAATGCCATTGAAATATAACATACAAATGTGTGACCTGTGCATTCACATACATTCATTATTTCTTCCACACGTTGGAGTGATTCTTCTATACTGCAATTAGTATTGCGTTGCTGAAAAGTTTCAGATATTGAAAAAGGATATCCAACATACGTAATCTCATCAAATTCACATGCTTCTTCTGCTCCTCTTTTATTCCCAACAATTACAGACAGTTTAGTTGTTGTATCTTCTAATTTTAAATGTGGAATAATCAGTTTTGTATCTGCCAATTGTGGTATTGATTTTTCAGAAACAAAACTTCCACAGTCTAAAGTATGAAATCCGACTTTTAATAATGCATTTAGATATTCTAATTTCTTTACTGTAGGAATAAAAGCTAACATTCCTTGCATCGCATCTCTAGGACATTCTATAATCTTTACACTTGGCATACAGCATGAAATTACGAAATTCTACAATAAAAAAAAATCTCCGGTTTATGCCGGAGATTTTTTTGTGTTTATCATGATGATTTTATTGCTTCACCACTTTGTGGTAATACACCTCTTCATCAACATTGATTTTAATAATATAGATGCCTTTGGCAAATGTTTCTATCTGTAATTCTTCATATACTGTTCGTGTTTGTGCTATCGTTTTCACATACAATTCTCTGCCCTCTGCTGTGTATATACTGATGCCTACTGATGCTGTTTTCAATAAGCTCAAGTCTAACACCAATCTGCCTTCCGTCGGATTTGGATATATCGACAGCTCTTTGATGCTATTCGTATTATTCTTGATGCCTGTC
>JADKZZ010000060.1 GCA_020848475.1 Chitinophagales bacterium
CCATTGGGAAAACCAACATGAAAATCCCATAAACTATTGAAATTATCCCAACCATCATCCCATACAAATGCATCAATATTTGTTTTATGTTTGGTAAATAAATTACTCTTCCACGAATCTAGTACAGAAAGACATTGCGCTTCATTCATCCGTTTGCGAGGGTCTTTATCATCATTTCGATTAATATTTAGTTCATACCAAGAATTATAAATTATAAAGGAACGCCAAGGTACTGCTCGTTCCCGTTCAAGATAGGCAAGAAATGAGCGACGGCGCTGGCCATCAGCAATCATACCAACTACTGAAGAGACATGAAATGTATCACCTATTGCTAATATTGTATTGCGATTCCATTTACCGGAAATTGATGTATAATTTTCGGCATTTGTATTTGTTTCTGATTTATTGACATCATATAACTTAGTGTTTGGTGTTATGTTTGGTGATTTCGCATCAACAAACGAAGCTAACGATATATTGTTTTGCGAAAGTGTAGCCATTGGTGTTTCTACTGCCGCAAACAGACAGTTTGAAGCTATTACTGACCCTCGTGTATTGCCAACTATTGTAGGTGTTGTATTTCCTGCAATCTTTTTTACAGTAAACTGTAGCGGTGTTATGCTTTGTAATTGTATGTTTTCTTTAGAATAGACTGATAATTCGAAACGTAAATAATGAGAACTATCTCGTAATATGGCGCGCCATAATACGGTCAAGCTTTTATATTCAAATGCTGCCTTTACAGCCTTGCCTGCTACTTGAAGTGAGCGTTTTAGAGCTTGAATATTAGCTTCTAAATTTTCTGCTTCTAAAGATTTGCAAATCATTTCTGATGACATAATTTTTGTACCATTGCCTAAGTGAATTTCAAACAGCTCTGTGCCTTTTATCAAATTCATTTCAGCAACACCGCCAAAAATTAATTTGTTTCCTTGTTTTATAAATGTCGCCGTCAACAAATTATTCTTTAGCGTCCAATTATCATTCTGTGTTTCAAATGAAGCGCACCCAGGCTGTTGTATAGAAGGATAATTAATAGCAACTGTTTGCAGCTGTATTGAAAAAATGAGTAGGAAACTGAATACAATTCTTAGACTAAAAGGAAAATTATGCATAGATAAAGATACTAACTAACATTAAAATATACTTGACTAAAAAAAAGACTGCACTACGGCAGTCTTTTATAAATAAGAATTAAAAATATCCTTTATTTCGTTGCTGCTGCATATCGAGCATTCACTTCGTCCCAATTGATAAGATTGTAAAACGCTGCAATATAATCTGGGCGACGATTTTGGTAATGCAAATAATAAGCATGTTCCCAAACGTCTAAACCTAAGATAGGTGTGCCTGGACACTCAGCGATATCCATCAAGGGATTATCTTGGTTGGGTGAGGAACATACCGCAATAGATTTATCCGCTTTTACACACAGCCAAGCCCAACCAGAACCGAATCTTGTTGTAGCTGCTTTTGTAAATTCCTCTTTAAATTTATCATAAGAGCCAAAAGTTGCTTGAATAGCATCAGCTATTGCGCCAGTAGGCTCGCCTCCTCCATTTGGAGATAAGATAGTCCAGAAAAGTGAGTGATTAAAATGTCCGCCGCCATTGTTGCGAACTGCTGCAGGCAATGTAGAAATTTTTGCCATTAATTCTTCTAAAGATTTACCTTCATTTTCTGTTCCTGCTACTGCAGCATTTAAGTTGCTTACATACGCATTATGGTGCTTGCCATGGTGGATTTGCATCGTCAAGGTGTCAAAATGAGGTTCTAATGCATCATGTGCATACGGTAAATTTGGTAATTCGAAAGCCATTTTTTTTATTTAAGAGTTATTGAATATAATAGTAAAAATTGAATGATTAATTAATTGCATTCAACCCTTGCAAATATATAACAAATGATAGTGATTTTAGTTTAGAAGTAGAATGAAAATATAAAAAAATGTTTACAATACCGTTCAAACCATTACAAGATATTTACAACTTAAGTTATGGTATCTTTTTTACGTCACAAATTCTAATAATTATTTATTCTAATGTATTGATATATACATATATATATATATGTATGTGTGCGTGTCACTTGCGAAAGAAAAATGTTAGATAGTAAAATATTACAAGAAGTATATTTGGAATACAAATTCTTGTAATTTAATAAGCGTAAAATAAATATGACATGAAATACAAAATACTATTAATATTTACGATTTTGTTACTAATAAGCACCTTCGCAACTCAAGTTAAAATTGCTTAAAAGGACATTAAAATTAGTGCTTATGAAAAATATTATTTCAATAATTCTCTTTATTTCATTTCTATCTATTAAGTGTAAAAATGAAAATATAATACCACCTAACAATTTGGCTGGAAAAATTAAAACACTCATTCAATATTCTGGCAATAACGATACCAATAATAAACAGTTATTCAGGTATCAATTTATTTATGACAGCATAACAGGCACACTTGAAAAAATCAATCTGTCTGTTAAAAGTAACGATATCTATTATAACAATACTACCGAGTATATACTCACAAATGCTAATGACAATAAATTGAGCTTTTTATGGCTGGAAGATGGTCGAAAATTCAAAGCATATAATATATATTTTAACGACACAAAACAAATTTCATCAATTAAAGAAACAGACACTTTAGGTAATAATGAGGCACAAACAACTCATATTTTTAGGCTTAATAATAATATAGACAGCATTTTTGACAATGGATATGCTGGTTCATTTATAGAAAGTGGTACATATATCAGTAATATAAGTTACAATAATAATAATTGCAAATCATTCCGTTTACAATACTCAACCTATTATCCAACCAATACAAATGTTGATGACACCATGCAGTTTTATTTTTCGCAGCAACCCAATACAAACATGTTACCTTTTCAATTACCTGATGCCAATGCAGGTGGTAGTATTTTAAGATTATTGAGTTATTACTTAAGTATTAATGGATATTATGCATTTAATCCTAATGTTAATTTAATTGATAGTATAAAAATTGCAGATATAACAATCAGGTATAACTACGAATTCATTAATAATTTTGTATCTAAGGCACGGTATATTACTGAAAGAGATAATGGCAGTAGTTATACAAATAATAATATTTTTGAGTACTATTAAAGAGATATGTTTTACGCTACTTTCAACTTCGCTAATTTTGATTTACTTAGTTTTTGTTTAGCGTAAGCTTCTGTAATTGTATATTCTTTAACATCTGTTTTAGATGGCAACTCAAACATGGCATCGGTAATAATGGCTTCGCATATCGATCGCAAACCACGTGCTCCTAATTTGTATTCCAGCGCTTTATCTACAATAAAATCGATGGCAGCAGCCTCAAAATGTAATGTGATACCTTCTATGGCAAACAATTTTTTATATTGTTTTAATAAGGCATTTTTCGGTTGTGTCAAGATATTTGTTAACGCATTTTTATCTAAAGGATCTAAGTGCACAAGTACTGGCAATCTGCCTAGCAATTCTGGAATTATACCAAAAGCGCGTACATCTTGATGAGTAATATAATTCAGCAAATTTTCTTTATCAACTTCTTCGCTTCCTTTTTTATTTTTAAAACCAATGACTGATGTATTGAGTCGCTTCGAAATTATTTTGTCAATACCATCAAATGAGCCTCCACATAAAAACAAGATATTTTTAGTATCTACTTTTAATAATTTTTGTTCAGGATGTTTTCTTCCTCCTTGTGGCGGCACCAATACTTCGGTTCCTTCAATTAATTTTAATAAAGATTGTTGTGTGCCTTCTTTAATATCACGTGTCAATGAAGGATTGTCGCCCTTGCGTGAGATTTTATCTATTTCATCTATAAAAACAATACCTTTTTCTGCGGCATTAATATCGTAGTCGCACACTTGCAATAAGCGTGTTAAAATACTTTCTACATCTTCGCCGACATATCCAGCTTCTGTAAACACAGTAGCATCTACAATGGTAAACGGCACATTCAATAATTTAGCGATAGATTTTACGATGAGTGTCTTGCCTGTTCCTGTTTGGCCTACCATTATTATGTTTGATTTTTCAATCTCTACATCGTCTTCCGTTGTTTTTTGATACAATCTTTTGTAATGATTATAGACAGCTACGGCAATGACTTTTTTAGCTTCATCTTGACCAATTACATAATCATCTAAAAATGCTTTTATCGCTAGTGGCTTTAGATTTTTATTGGGTTCGCCTTTATAATTTGGTTTCTCGTGCTGTACAAATCCTTCTTCATTTAATAATTGCATGGCTTGTTCCACACAAGCATCACAGATTTTTGCATCTTGTCCAGAAATGAGCATCTGAACATCTTCTTTTGCTCTTCCGCAAAAATCACACTTACTTATAACTTTCTTTGCCATATACAAATTTATAAAAATTCGCTTTGCAATGCTATTGCATTAATCTTATTTAATATTCAGAACAGTACGTTGTATGCATTTGTAATACATACATTTATTTCTTGGATGCAGTGATACTTCACTTCAAAGAAAGTACGGACACATGATAGGTGTCCGTACTACTTTTTTTTATTTTCTGATTAATACCTCGTCAATCATACCGTAGCCTTTGGCTTCCTCGCTGGTCATCCAGTAATCGCGGTCGCTATCTTTTTCTACTTTTTCGAAGGGCTGGCCGCTATGGTTGGCTATAATATCGTACAATTCTTTTTTCAATTTCGTAATTTCTTTGTACGTAATTTCTATTTCTGAAACTTGGCCTTGTGCGCCGCCCATGGGTTGGTGAATCATCACACGGCTGTGTTTTAATGCGCTTCGTTTTCCTTTTTCTCCAGCACATAACAATACAGCTGCCATCGATGCAGCGATACCTACACAGCAAGTCGCTACATTCGGTTCTACATATTGCATCGTATCATAAATACCTAAACCTGCGTAAACGCTACCACCTGGCGAGTTGACATATATCTGAATATCGCGTGTTCTGTCGGCAGAATCCAAGAATAGCAATTGCGCCATGATTACGTTGGCTACATAATCATCAATGCCTGTGCCCATGAAGATAATTCTATCCATCATAAGCCTAGAGAATACATCTAATGCAGCCACATTCATCGGTCGTTCCTCGATGATGTTTGGCGTTAGATTAGTAATATTAGTTTGTAAATAATTATCTACATAAATAGAAGATAATCCGTGATGCTTGGTAGCATACTTTCTGAATTCTTTACCGTAGTCCATTGTAATAGTATTTAGTATTGAGTAATGAGTAATGAGATTTAAAACAATGCTGAATTACGCAATACATTAACGTACTACATTTCTTCCTTCTTGTTAAAAAACTCGTCAAATGTAGTTGTTTTTTCTTCAACTGTAACCTGACTTTCGATAAAGGTAAACAATTTTTGCTCCAACGCACCATCGTATGACTTTTTGACATGTTCTTCTTTTGCCATCATACTGTTATTGAAGCTTTCAATCATATCATCAGTGATGCCGCCACCATACATCATAAACTGTGCACGAATTTGTTCTTTCGAAAAATTCTTCACATCTTCAAATTCTATTTTAATATCATTTTCCTTAGCAATGGCATTGGTAATTAAATTCCATTTCAAGCCCTTTTCGAATTGTGGATATTCTTGTTCTATTTGCTCGTCATCGATTGGCTTTTCATTGCTCGATTTGATAAATTTCTTTAAAAATGCATCTGGCAATTTCACTTCTGTTTTTTCCATTAAAGTAGTATAGATATTGTCTTTAAATTTATTGGCAACAGATTGATCAGAAAAGTCCTGCAATTCTTTACGTACTTTTTCTTTAAATTCATCTACACTTGTTACAATATTGGGACCATACACTTTATCAAACAATTCTTGATTCAACTCTACTTTTTCGTATTTCGCTTCCTCGCCTTCTGCTCTGTCCGGATTTAATAAATTACCATGGCGTTCTCTTAGTTTTTCTACTTCGTCTGTTAAAGTTTTCTCATCTATGCTGATTACATCTTTAACGATGCTTGTTTTTTTAGACAGTGCATCTACTTTTACCTCTGGTGCTAATCCAATTTCATATTCAAAAGTATAATCAACAGGATTGTTAATGTCAATTTCTAAAGTCTCTGATGGAATTGGCAATGGACGACCCAACATATTTAATTTTGAATCTTCGATATGTTTATTCAAGTTTTCAGAAACTGCTTTATTCAATTCATCTAACAAGATGGAATTACCATACATTTTTTTTATTAATGAAGTTGGCACATGTCCTTTTCTAAACCCTTTTATTGCTGCATTACTTTTAGCGTTTGCTAAAGCTTTTTCTACATTTGGAAGATAATCTTCTTTCTTTAATTCGATGCTTATGATGGCATTCAAACTGTCTGTGTTTTTTTGAGAAATATTCACTTGTTGTAAATTTTAGTTAAATAAAAAATGTTGCCAGATTGAACAAGATTCTTCACTTCGTTCAGAATGACAACATTCAAAATTTGTGCGGGTGGAGGGACTCGAACCCCCATGGTTGCCCGCTAGATCCTAAGTCTAGTGCGTCTACCAATTTCGCCACACCCGCAGTTTCCTGCTCAATTTGGGTTGCAAAGATAAGAATATTTCGGCAAATCACCAATCTGTAAATTAAGCAATTATAAAATATTCGTATCTTTGCGCCATTATGAAAAATATCTCTCTCATCTTAAACGTCATTTTATTCATTTTAGTAGGCGTTTTATTCTATTTGCAGTTCACTGAAAAAAAGGGCTCTAGTGCTGTACCTCAAGTGATTAAAACCGATGGCAAGTCTGTTACCGTACCTCAAATTGCCTATATTGATATCGACTCCTTCCAAGCAAATTACGACTACTTTAAAACTGGAAAATCAAAATTAGAAGCGAAACAAAAATCGATGGAAGCCGAATTGGAGAGAAGCATGAGCGCGTTCCAAGCGGAATATAATTCATTAGTGCAAAAAGCACAAACCATGACGGAAGAAGAAGGCATGGCAGCGCAACAAAAGTTAGCTGAAAAACAGCAAAAAATTGAAGAGCGCAAGCAATCTATGGAAATGCAATTCATGAAAGAAACTTCAGATTTTAATATCGAATTACAAGAAAGAATTATCGCCTATTTAAAAAAATATAATGCAAATGGTGCCTATACCTATATTCTACCCTATTCAAGAGAAACGATTAATCTCTTGTATGTAAATGATGCTTACAATATCACTACTGAAGTATTAAAAGGCATGAACGAAGAATATAAAACAAACAAAAAATAAGCTTTCAGACTTATTTATATATAAAGGTTCAAGTAAAATACTTGAACTTTTTTTTATCTTAGTTTCTAAGGTAGTATATTGTATCCTGATGGAAGTAAATGTAGAAGCAGAAAAGCAAGCCATTATTAAAGATTATCGCCAATTGTTGCGACTCGCAAGACCGCGCATGAAAAAAGGCGACGACAAACGCATTCGCCATGCATTTGAATTAGCTGTAGATGCACATAAACACATGCGCCGCAAGAGTGGCGAGCCTTACATACATCATCCGATTGCTGTTGCTAAAATTGTTGCTGGCGATATGGGCTTGGGCACAACTTCTGTTATCTGTGCATTGCTACATGACACTGTCGAAGACACCGATTTAACGATAGATGATGTAAAAAAAGAATTTGGCAATACGGCAGCAAAAATTATTGATGGGCTTACAAAGATTAGCAAAATATCGCACCAAACAGAATCTATACAAGCTGAGAATTATCGCAAAATATTATTGACTTTAAGCGATGACATTCGTGTAATTCTGATAAAAATTGCCGATCGATTGCACAACATGCGCACGCTCGACGGACAAAGCCGGAAAAATCAATTAAAAATAGCATCAGAAACCATTTATTTGTATGCACCATTGGCACATCGCTTAGGTTTATATTCTATCAAAGGAGAATTGGAAGATTTGGCTATGAAATATACCGAATCGGAAAAGTATAAAGAGATTGCCAAAGCATTAGAATCTACCAAAAAAGACAGAACCAAATACATCAATGATTTTGTGCGACCATTGCAAGAAGAAATGGATAAATCTGGTTTGAAAGCGAATGTTTTTGGTAGACCAAAGTCTATTTCTTCCATCTGGAATAAGATGCGCAAAAAAGAAGTAGAATTTGATGATGTATATGACAAATTTGCCATACGCGTAATCTTAGATTCTGCTCAAGAAAATGAGAAAGCAGATTGCTGGCGTGCCTATTCGATTGTGACAGACAAATACTCGCCACAACCCAATCGTATGCGTGATTGGATTTCGCACCCGAAAGGCAATGGCTATGAATCGCTACACACCACAGTAATGGGCTCTGGCGGACAGTGGGTCGAGGTGCAAATTCGCTCGCAACGCATGGACGAAGTAGCAGAAAAAGGTTTAGCAGCACATTATAAATACAAAGAAAACAAATTTAAAGCGGCGAATTCGGCGGAAGAAGCTATTGAAAGTTGGCTGATGCAAGTACGTGAATTTCTAAAAAATCCTGATGTCAATCCAATTGAGTTTATCAATGACTTCAAGCTTCAGTTGTACCAAAAAGAAATTTATATTTTTACGCCAAAAGGCGAATTAAAAATTTTACCTGCTACGGCTACTGCATTAGATTTTGCTTATACAGTACACACTAATGTTGGCGACAATTGCATCGGTGCTAAAGTAAATAATAAATTGGTGCCTATCAGCCATGAACTAAAAAATGGCGACCAAGTAGAGATTATTACATCACGCAAGCAAAAGCCGAGTGAAGATTGGTTGAATATTGTTACAACATCGCGTGCTAAATCAAAAATAAAAAATTCTTTGCGCGAGGAGAAACGCAGAATTGCTGACGATGGTAAAGAAATATTAGAAAGAAAACTGAGTCAAATAAAAGCGAATTTCAGCAATGACAATATCAACTTGTTGACTAATTTATATAAAATGCCAAGTTCTATGGACTTGCTGTATGGCATTGCTAAAGGCACCATCAATCTTACAGAGTTAAAACAATTACGCAATGTTGGTGGTGCTTTAGAAATCATTAAACCTGAAAAAATAGGCAAACCCAAAGACGAAGAAGTTTTTTATAAAACTGAAGACAATAATGGTGATATTCCAAAGAATGCGGAGTTGGTTATTTTTGATGAGTCGTCAAAATTTCCTTATGAGTTTGCAAAATGTTGCAATGCCATTCCGGGTGACGATGTGATTGGATTTATATCTATCAATGGCGTGATAAAAATACACAGAACAGGCTGTCCGAATGTTATTAATTTAGCATCTAAATATGGATATCGAATTATAAAAACACGATGGACTGCCAAGACCACACCCGCATTTTTAACTACAGTAAAATTAACTGGCTTAGACGACATAGGCGTCATCAGCAAACTTACTACGATTATATCAGGAGAGATGAAATTGAATATGCAGTCCATTTCATTAGAAACCAATGAAGGTATTTTTGAAGGTATCATTAAAGTATTTGTAAAAGACAATGAGCAAGTAAATAAACTCATCAGCAAATTAAAATCTATCCATGGAATTGACTCGGTGATTAGAGAAGAGATTTAATGCTGTATTTGCTTTTTATGATATCTTTCTAAGAAATTTTTCGTCATTTGAGTGAAAACCTTATCTTTATTCAAACCACTACCACAGGCGATTGAACCAAAAGAAAGAATTGCATTATTTTTATTTTCAATTATTAGAATATCACCACCACCATTATCTGGATTTGTTCCTTTTGCCAATAGTACAGAATTTTTAGGTGTATTGTCATTTACTTTATCCATCTCATCACCGCTTAAACCTCTGTTGTCTATACCATATTTGCCAAATTCATCTCCATTTTTAATAGTACAATTTTTATACAGCCAATGTTGTGCGTTTATTACTTTATAACTACAATACGTTTCGTAACCAGCATCTGTATAAGCATTGCCTAAATATTTTGCTTCATTAGAGAATGATGTACGCCATAAGCCTGCTGGAATTAAAGTATTCTCAAAAAAAGTGCCATCTTTTCTACATTCAATTTTTTGATAATTATCAGAAAATCTAATTTTCCAATATGCCTGATTTCCACCTAATGATATTATGTTTTTAGACTTAGAAAACTGTGCCAATGCATTAAACATTTTTGTTGAAAAATACTCACAATGCTGAGCAAATATTATTGTTTTTGCATTTTTGAATAATTCAGGATGTGCATCTAAATAATAATCAGGATATACATTGCATTGATAATTTTGAAAGAAAAATTTGTAAATATTATCAAAGATAAACAAGTCGTGTCCTACTAAAATCGAATCAAATGTGCAAGAAACCAATGGACGTTGTGTGGAAATTGTATATACACAACTATCGTCTTTTGTATTTACATAGAAACTTTTTCCACCATAATAATTATACGCATGCCAAGTCGTGACAGGTGCAAGTAAAACTATATCAGATTGTTGATTACTACTAATGATGAACGGAATATTAAAAACTGATTGTTTATCTTTAAGTTGTATACAGTATGTGTTTGGGCTTAAGTCTTTTGTTTCAATGATTATATTTTCTTTATTTAAAACTGCAATATCCATTAATTTTCGAAACTTATAATTTTCTATTGGTTGCAGCAACTGTACTGAATTTAGCTGATGCGCATTTTGTATCTTAATGGTCACCTGTTCACCTTTAGTATAAATAATTTTATCTGTGTAACCTGATAATTTTGTTTCAAATGTTTCTCGTGGTTTTGTATTTACACTTGGATTTTTTAAAATATTTGCATCTTGTTTTATCATATCAAAAATATCATTCAATTTACATTTTTTTGTTCTTCTATTTAATTCCTTTATGTATTCCTTTTTAGGTATAAATTGTTTGTCAAAAACAGAAAATAAAATATCTTCATCTAATAAATCTAAGAAGTTTTCCACTGAAACATTTTTTCCATAAAATGCTAACTCATTTAGTAAGTTATATGTAAGTGGTTTAAAAATAAAATCAGGTACACTATCTTGAAATGGAAATTCAGAGTACTCCGTCACTTTTAAACTATCAACATAAGCCGTATCGTTTGTCCAGTTATAAGCATATATTTTCATTATGCCTTGTTTAATAGTATCAGGTGTTTTAATAAATAAATTTATATAATACCATTCCTTGCTTTTATCTTGAAATGTAGGGTTATGTGAACCAATCCAGCCATAAAAATTAGATTCTGTAGCTAAATTAACTGAATAATTTTTTGAATGTACTTTTAATTGCAGGTGGTAATATGTTTTTGGCTTAACATTTTTTTCTATTGTAAAGCCAAAATTATGCTTGGGTGAAAGCTGAATTGCTTTTGTGAATGCATTGTAATATGCAATTGTACCAATATCTACTAGCTTGAAATTACTATTATTACTTTTGTGATTTTGCGTTGTAAGAATAAATGAATTAAATGATTGTTTATGAGTGCAACTTATCATACAATAACATAAAGATATTGAAATAAAAAAATGCAAATATTTCATAGCTCACTAAGATTCTTTTTCTAAGAATATTATTTAAAATTATTAGCCTATTGGCAAGAAATTATTTCAGGTATTACTTCAAAAGTTGCTCCTAAAGGTACTTCAAACCCCGGATTTAAGTTAGTAGTTTCTGCAATAAAAGTTACATCTTGGTTTAATGGTACACTTGTAGATGTACAACCAGTTCCAGGTGAGTTAATTGTAGTAGCACCATATATCTGAGGATTATTAGTAAATGAGCATACATTTAATACAGAAGGTCTAGTACCTACCCAAACTCGTTTAGTGATAAATGTATTGCCATATACACCAAAACCTGTGGTAAATGTTAAGATTGCACCACCAGATGAAGCAGTAGAAGCAGGTTTAAAGTTTATTACTGGACCTCCACAAATATCTGCATTTTGAAATAAAGTACTTGGATATGCAGTTGCATTATCATTAACTCCTAATTGTAAATTATTAATAGTATAATTTGAACCGTTTGGATTACAAATACTTGTAGGTCCGCTTACTATAGGTGTTGTAACATTGACACCACTGATTATACAATCTGATATATTGCCTTGATTACCTAATAAAAAATAATGCACAGTATTAATTTGACATCTTGTCAATGCATCTTGGGAAACATTATAATCCATAGTGTTATTTGAATTTGGATTACAACCAGGCTGAGTATTATCCCAACAGTTTGGATTATTTGGAGTATCATTACAGTTATCACCTGACCAAGAATGATATAATCCTAATGCATGACCTAATTCATGTCTAAGCAAGCCACTAGCATTCCACATTGTATTATTGAGATATGCTTGATAAATACTATTAACTAGTACCCATTCTTTAGCTCCAAACCATTTAGCCTGTCCACCTCCATGCCCATTTACATTTCCGCCTAACCCTGAGATAAATACATGTAATGTAGTATATTTATTTTTTACACCATGCTTATTTACAACATAAGTTGTGTATAAACTATCTCCTTTTTCTGAACCTGCTGGCACTTGGTTATCTATTGTGCCATCCCAACCAAAAGTATCATTCCAGAAATAAATTGTATCTAATACAAATTGTATTTTACTATCTGCAATATGTGGTGAAGAAGTTGGAAGATTCATTACGGATAAATTATTCATTTTGTTATTTATATAGAAGTAAGTAAAATCGTGTAACATTTGCCTGTTTGTAGGATTATTAGGTATATTACCTGTTCCGTCATTTTTATTAAAAAGATGATACGCAATTCTTACGTATTTTATATTTGTATTATCGTTCAACGTTGTATACGTATTCCAGTCATTACAAATACTTAGTAATGAATTTTGATTATTAATAGATAGCCTTTGCGGATTATTAACTAATGGGCATCCTGATGATTGACCAAAATTTAACTTTGAAATCAGAACTATTAGTGATAAAATGAAAATATATTTATATATGCTTTGCATGATAATATTTTTAGTGGTTAACAATAATTTTTTTTATTGTAAATTCATCATCAATAGAGATTTTCAAGAAGTAAATGCCATTTAAAACATCAGAAAGCGAAATCTCTTTAAATTTAAGCATATTATCTATTAAATTAATAGGCTTTATTATTTTGCCATTAATATCTAATATTATAATTTCAGCTTTTTGGTAATTTTTTGTTCCATAGTATTCTATAAGTATTTTATCAGAAATCGGATTTGGATAAATTTCTATTTGTAACTGATTATTGTACTTTTCTTTTATCAATGCTAAAATAGAATCACATGCAAGAGAACTAAAATTAATACTTAACTCAGTATCTTGATAACATCTCAAATTCAGAATTGGTGGTTCAGTTGAAAGAAAATAACTTGAATTAGTAAAACCCCAAAAACATGCTTTTTCTTTAATTTCTAAATGATATGAGGGAAAAACTGTAGTTGTTTTAGGCTTTAAGATTCCATATTGCACTTTAATAGTTGAATTTTGTTGTAGGGGTCTAATGCTGTCGATAATATAAAAGAAAGAATCTAATATATTACTCGAATTAGGTGCGACAAACAAACAAGTATCATGTTCACTTTTTGTAAAATCACAAATTGGTAGCAATTCATTATTTAGCCATCTATAGACTTTATTGTTTTCTTCTTTAATAATTAAACGTCTAACACTATTTGTATGATAATTTACTTGATTTAAAATTTGGAAAGTATCAATACCAATAATTGTATCTTTTTCAACAACCCATTTTTCTGTATATGGTCCATCTGGACAACACAATGTATAATCCCAAGACCACTTTGCACCAATAGGAAACCAATCTGTTGCTTTTAGTTGTGTAAAAGTTATAATGAAAAATGATAGTAGTAATAAATTCTTTTTCATCTTGAATTTATTTACTAGTTAATATCATCTTTTTTGTAGCAATTTCTTTTCCATCGCAAATAAGTGTGTATAAATACATCCCTGCTTTTAGGCTATTACCATCAATAAAAATGCTTCCTTTTCCGCTCTGATTTATTGAAAAACTACTTAACTCAACTCCGTTCAAATCATAAATATGCAAACTACTATTTGTACAATTATTCGGAATTGTATAGCTTATTTGCGTTTGTTGGTGAAATGGATTAGGATTATTTTGCTCTAAAAAAGCATAAGTATTTGGAGTATTTTCTATTATTTTATTTCTTTCAGTTTCACTTTTTTCGGAGTCATATAATTTGTTTGTGCAACATTGTTGAAGTTGTCTTTGTAAGTCTTGGATTTTTTTATTCTGTTCTTTAATTGATTGGATTAAATATGGTATTAGACCTATATAGTTAATTCCTAAATACCCTTTATTATCTTCAGATATTAAATTTGGGAGAACTGCCTTTAATTCTTGTGCAACAAGACCTGCTTGATTATACAATATTTCTGGTTTGATTTTATCCTTACTATTATTTGTTTTTTTTAACTCATCTGCGATAGATTGATCATTAACTGGTATTGTTAAGTCATACGTTTTGGGTGTGAGCTTTAATATTAAATCTAAAGCATTCTTGATTTCAATTACATTTGATTTTAGTCGTTCATCAGACGAGTTTATAAATCCATAACATCTTAAAGAACCATTAACATCTAATCTGTACGAAGGATTTCCAGTATTTATACCAACATAACCATTTGCATCTTTAATAAATAGCTTGAAGTTTCCATAATTTGTTGACGGATATGGTTTCCAAATATTAAATCCACTTCCATCTGTATCAAAAGCCCATTCAGCAGGTGATGTAGGATAATTTTGAGAACGAGTGAATTTAATTCCCTCAGAATATGAAACACCTGTTTTGGGTCCTAACAGTAAAACATCATTAATATGTAATTTTCCTTGAGGTGAGCTAACACCAAGTCCAACATTTCCATTTGAAATTACTTTTATTTGTGCATTTGATGTAGTACTACTAAACATCATGGTTAATAGCATTAATACGCTTATAAACTTAATTGTGTGTGTGTATGTGTGTGTGTGTGTGTGTTAGAAAAGAATTTTGCATATTGAAGTATTTTTATGTAAAATAATAATTAATTTATGATATTGTCAAGTATTAGCATAAAAAATATTTATTAACAAAAAATGTACCTGTAAAATTCACCTCATATATTTCAGTTAAATTTCTTTTGACTTTGCTGGCTTGTAGCCTTTGCCTTTGATAGCTTGTAGCCAACAATCAGCCAAACAATAATGATTACCGTTTATGACCCATAACTCTTGCAGTATGCAGCGCAGCGGTTTATAAGCAAAGAACTACCCATCGAAAGAATAATAAATATACTTTTATTTCTTTAATTGCTGCAAAGCGAAATGGAAAGAAGTTGTTGGTTGAAAACCAACGAAGG